>NZ_CEETQT010000007.1:0-15529 GCF_979366295.1 Vogesella lacus | reverse complement strand
GCTTCGAAGATCGCCAGCCACGTGAAGGCGGCCGTGACTTCGAACAGCGCAAGCCGCTGTTCGGTGATCGTCAGCCTCGCGAAGAAGGCCGTGATTTCGAACAGCGCAAGCCGCGCTTCGAAGATCGCCAGCCACGTGAAGGCGGTCGTGATTTCGAACAACGCAAACCACGCTTCGAAGATCGTCAACCACGTGAAGAGGGACGCAGCTTCGAGCCACGCACCCAACGCTATGATGATCGCAAGCCACGCTTTGAAGGCCGTGACAACCAGTCTGGCGACAATGCCGCAGCAGCTGACGCACCGAAAGTGCTGTTCGGTCAGCGCAAGCCTGAGGCTGCCGCTGCGGCCAACCCGGCCCCGGCAGCAGACGATCAGCGCGAAGAAAAACGCTACACCCGCGACCGCGTTGCCGGCCGTGGTCAGGCACATCCGGATTTCAAACCGCAGGAACGCCGCGAGCAGCCCGAGCCGGTACGCCCGAAATCCTTTCTGAAGTCGCGCCGAGAGCAGAGCGAAGATGGTGACGAGGCTCCGGCACGTGATGCGCGCCAGCATGGCGATAATGGCGGCTTCAACCGCAATCGCACCTTTGACGAGCCGCAACATCGTCCGGCCGATGCACCGCGCGGTCTTGGCAATCTGCTGCGTCGTCGCGAAGAAAACACCGATGGCGAACAGGACAGCCGCCCGCCACGTCAGGAACGCGAAGAGCGCAAGCCTTGGCAGGACGAAGCCCGCCAGTCGCCGCGTTTTGCGCGTGATGGCGAGCGTCAGCCACGTGAAGGCGGCTTCGACAAGCCACGCTTTGGCGATCGTCAGCGTGACGAGCGTCGTGGTTTCGACGAGCGCAAGCCGCGTTTCGACGACCGTCAGCCGCGCGACCGCGATCAGTCCTTTGGCGAGCGCAAGCCGCTATTTGGCGATCGTGCCCCGCGCGATGGCGGCCACGACAAGCCACGTCATGCCCGCAGTGAAGGCGGCGCACGCGACGGTGCGGCCAACGTTGGCCGCAGCGCCTACGTCAAGGCAGCACCGCGTAGCCTGAAAGAAGGCCAGTTCGCCCTGTTTGCTACCTGCCCGCGTGGCCTGGAAAAGTTGCTGGCGGAAGAAATCACCACCCAGGGCGGCCTCGAGCTGCAGATGACTGACGGTGGCGTACACTTCACCGGCACCGCCGAAACCATGATGCGCGTGAACCTGCATTCGCGCATCGCCAGCCGCCTGCTGCAACAACTGGCGCACGGCAACTTCCAGCAAGAGCGCGACATCTACGACCTGGCACGCCAGATCGACTGGTCGGCACTGTTTGACGTTGCCTGCACCATCAAGGTCAACACCGATGGCCACGCCCGCCTGAAGAGCCTCGACTACGTGTCGCTGCTGGTCAAGGATGCGATCTGCGACAGCTTCCGCGCCGCTTGCGGTGCGCGTCCTAGCGTCGACACCCGCCATCCGGACATGCGCATTCGCGTGTTTGTTTCCGGCTTTGACGTACAGATTTACCTCGACACCAGCGGTGAAGCACTGTTCAAGCGCGGCTGGCGTCGTGAAACCGGCGAGGCTCCGCTACGCGAAAACCTGGCAGCCGGCATCCTGCTGGCCGCCGGCTACGATGGCACGCAAGCCCTGCTCGACCCGATGTGCGGCAGCGGTACCTTCCTGGCGGAAGCCGCCGATATCGCGCTGAACCGCGCGCCGGGCCGCCATCGCGAATACGCGTTCGAGCGTTTTGCCGGCCACAACGACATCCTGTGGCGCAGCCTGTGCAGCGATGCCGAGCTGGCCGAACGTCCGGCCGAAGGGCTGGCCATTTTCGGCAATGACATTTCCAGCGAAATGGTCGAGATGGCACGCCGCAATCTGGCGCAGTGTGGCCTGGCCGAAGTGGTCACCCTGAGCCAGGGCGATGCCAGCGAGCTGGATGCCCCGGCCGAATCCGGCCTCATCGTCTGCAACCCTCCATACGGCGTGCGTCTGGACGAGCAGGACAGCCTGGCCGAGCTCTACCCGCAGCTGGCCAGCTGGCTCAAGCGCGGCTTTGCCGGCTGGACCGCTCACCTGATGACCGCTGACGAACGCCTGCCCGGCCTGATGCGCCTGCAGCCTGCCGCCAAACCCATGTTGTATAACGGCGCACTGGAATGCCGCGTTTATGCATTCCCAGTGGTAGCAGGTTCTAACCGCAAGGAAAAAAACGACAGTAACGATCAGTAATCGGACATCCGACATCTGTCTATAACAAGGGCGTGAGATAATCACGCCCTTTTTCGTGTTTGCCCTCTTTACAGGTAGACCTCATGGATACTTCATTCCTGTCAGCCACCGTACTGCTGATCCTGATTACCGACCCGCTCGGCAATATTCCGCTGTTTATCGCGGCGCTGAAGCAGGTCAAGCCCGAGCGTCGCCGCAAGGTGGTGTTCCGTGAATGCTCGATCGCCTTTGGCGTGCTGCTGACCTTCATGTTTTTCGGCAAGGGCTTTCTCGAAGTCATGCACTTGTCGGACGAGAGCCTGCGTGTGGCCGGCGGCGTGATCCTGTTCCTGATCGCGATTCGCATGATCTTCCCGCAGGAAGGCGCCAGCGTTTTTGGTGGCGACAAGGCGCATGGCGAACCTTTCATCGTGCCGATTGCCATTCCGCTGATTGCCGGCCCGTCGGCAATGGCCACCGTGCTGCTGATGTCCACCCGCGAGCCAGAACGCATGTTGGAATGGATAGGCGCGCTGACCATCACCATTCTGGTGACGCTGGTGGTATTCCTGTTTTCCGGCAAGATCCACAAGGTATTGGGCGAACAGGCAATCAGCGCACTGGAACGCCTGATGGGCCTGGTGCTGACCGCGATCTCGATCGAAATGTTGCTCAGCGGCGTCGCCGCCTACATCAACAAGCTGACCTGATCACCAGCGGCTTCACACAAGGTTTGCGGCCAAGCTTGCAAGAGCTTGGCCGCAATGCATTGGGCTGGGCGAAAAACAAGCACTGCGGCAAAATGCAGCTTTGTCAGGCCGGACACCAGCATGCAGCTCGATAGCCAGCACAGCAGCCCGCAACAACTCTATCAATGGCTGACCCACGCCGTGGTGCCACGCCCCATCGCCTGGATCAGCAGCCGCAACGACACAGGCGTCATCAATCTGGCACCGTTTTCCTTTTTCACCGTCGCCAGTCTTGCCCCGCCGGTGCTGCTGTTTAGCCAGGTGAATCCGCGCGATGGCCGCCAGAAAGACACCGTGCGCAATCTCTTGGCCAATGGCGAATGCGTAGTGAATGTGGTCAGCGAAAACGTCGCCACACAGATGAATCTGAGCTGCGGCAACTACCCGCCAGACAGCAGCGAGCTGCAACTGGCCGGCCTCACCCCAGCCCCGCAACCGTGGCACGCCGTGCCCGGCGTGGCGGAAAGCCCGCTGCGCATTGCCTGCCGCCTGCGCGAGCAGATCATCATCTCGCCCGAAGCCATGGGCGGCACACTGCTGTTGCTGGATGTACTTGGCATCGACGCGCCGGACTGTGCCAAACCACAAGACATCCCGCTATTGCTGGGCAAGCTGGGCGGTGATGATTACAGCCTGAGCCGGCCAGAACTCGCGATGCAGCGGCCTGATTAAGCCTGCGGCCAACCTTGCTAAAGGTTGGCCGCAATGCTTACTCCAGCACGCTCAGGCCCGGCAGGGTAGCAAAACTCTGCTCGCGCACCGTGTCCAGAAAATCCTGCATATAAGCGAGTCCCGCCTCTTCGCTGCGCAGTGCGGCGTACAGCTCGCTTTGCAAGCCCGCCTCGCTGATGCGTGCGCTGCTGATATAGCCGCGCTGCAGATAAGGCTGCACCGCCCAGAACGGCATCGCCGCCACGCCGCGGCGGCTGGCCACCAGCTGGATGATGGCGGCAGTCAGCTCTGAAGTGCGGCGCGGCGGGTTGATGCCGGCCGGCTTCAGCAGCTTGCGCATCAGGTCCAGCATGATTTCCGGCACCGGATAATGAATCAGCGTCTCGCTGGCAAAGTCCTCCGCCTGCCACACCGCCTTGCCCGCCTGCGGATGATCTTTGGCCATGATCACCACCATTTCATAAGCAAACAGCGGCTGATAAACCACGCCATCCTGCGGCTCGGCCTCCGAGGTAATCGCGAGATCGGCACGCCGCGTCATCAGCAGGCCGACCGGATCGGCATGAAAGCCAGACACGATATCCAGCTCCACCGCCGGCCAGTGCTGGCGAAAGGCGTCCATGGCCGGCATCAGCCAGTCAAAGCAGGTGTGGCATTCGACCGCGATGCGCAGCTCACCCGCTTCGCCCTCACGCAAGCGTGCAATATCGCGCTCGGCATCGGCAATCAGCAGGTTGGCCGCACGCGCAAGTTGCAGCAGTCGCTCGCCGGCCGGCGTAAAACGCAGCGGCTGGGTCTTGCGCTCGAACAGCGGCAAGCCGTAATGCTCTTCCAGCGCCTTGAGCTGGTGCGACAGCGCCGACTGGGTCAGAAACACGCGCTTGGCGGCCTGCGACACGCTGCCGGTATCCGCCAGTGCCAGCAGGGTCTTGAGATGGCGTAGTTCGAGCAGGCTCTGCATCATGAATCCTTTTAATGGCCAACCATAAAATAATGAAATTGCCTCATGATTATGCCTGTCAGATGATGTGTAGACAAATTCATCATCGAAGGCATTCCACATGAGCCACATTCATATTCTTGGTTTCCCGCGCGTTGGCGCCCGTCGCGAACTGAAATTCCTGGTCGAGAAGTTCTGGAAGAACGACATCAGCGAGGCCGAGCTGCAACAGGGCGCGCGTGAATTGCGCCAGAAACACTGGCTGCTGCAAAAAGGCGCCGGCCTCGATTTGCTGCCGGTTGGCGACTTTTCACTGTACGACCAGGTGCTGGACGCGCAGATTCTGGTGGGTGGCATTCCGCGCCGTTTCGGTTTTGATGCGGCCAGGCTGTCCACCGCCCAGTATTTCGAACTGGCACGCGGCAACAAGCAGCTGCACGCACTGGAAATGACCAAGTGGTTTGATACCAACTATCACTATCTGGTGCCGGAATGGCAGGCCGATACCGACTTTGCGGCCAACCCTGCACCGCTGCTGGCTCAGATTGCCGAAGCACAGGCGCTGGGCATCAAGGCCAAACCGGTACTGATCGGGCCATTGACGCTGTTGTGGCTGGGCAAATGCAAGGGTGCCGACTTCGACCGACTGAGCCTGCTGCCTTCCCTGCTGGCCACTTACCAGCAACTGCTGCTGGCGCTGAACGAAGCCAAAGTTGAGTGGGTACAGATTGACGAGCCGATCCTGGCGCTGGATCTGCCGCAAGCGTGGCTGGATGCCTTCGCCCCGACTTATGCCGCGCTGGCGCAAAGCCCGCTGAAACTGCTGCTGGCGACTTACTTTGGCAGCGTGGCGGCTCACGCCGAACTGCTGAAAGCACTGCCGGTGGCCGGCCTGCATCTGGACCTGATCCGTGCACCGGAACAACTGGACACATTCGTGCAAGCCTGGCCGCAAGACAAGGTACTGTCGGCGGGCCTGATCGATGGCCGCAACATCTGGCGCGCCGATCTGGATGCGGTGCTGGCGCAGGCCGAAGCGCTGCGCGCACAGCTGGGCGACAAGCTGTGGCTGGCACCGAGCTGCTCGCTATTGCATTGCCCGTTTGACCTTGCCCAGGAAGGCAAGCTGGATGGCGACCTGAAGAGCTGGCTCGCCTTTGCCGTGCAAAAGCTTAACGAACTGAAGTTGGCCAAGCGCGGCTTGCTGCAAGGTCGCGACAGTATCGAAAACGAGCTGGCTGCCAGCAATTTTGCCCGTGACGAGCGCCGCCGCAGCCCACGTATCCACCGTGCCGATGTGGCACAAAGGTTGGCCGCACTGCCAGCCGGCAGCGACCAGCGTACCAGCGCCTATCCGGTGCGCGCCAAGGCACAGGCCGCATGGCTGAAGCTGCCGCTGCTGCCGACCACCACCATCGGTTCTTTCCCGCAGACTGCCGAAATCCGCGCCGCCCGCGCCGCTTTCAAGCGTGGCGAAATCGATGCGGCCAACTACGAAGGGGCAATGAAAGCCGAGATCGAGCTGGTGATCCGCAAACAAGAGGCACTCGGTATCGACGTACTGGTACACGGCGAAGCCGAGCGCAACGATATGGTGGAATACTTCGGCGAGCAGCTGGCCGGCTTTGCCTTCACCGAATACGGCTGGGTGCAAAGCTATGGCAGCCGCTGCGTGAAGCCGCCGCTGATTTTCGGCGATGTGGCACGCCCGAACCCGATGACGGTCAGCTGGGCGGTGTATGCGCAGAGCCTGTCCGAGCGTCCGGTCAAAGGCATGCTGACCGGCCCGGTCACCATCCTGCAGTGGAGCTTTGTGCGTAATGACCTGCCACGCAGCGAGGTGTGCAAGCAGATCGCACTGGCGATCAACGACGAGGTGCTGGATCTGGAAAACGCCGGTATCAAGGTGATCCAGATCGACGAACCAGCCGTGCGCGAAGGCTTGCCGCTCAAGCGTGGCGACTGGGCCGCGTACCTGGCCTGGGCCGGTGAATCCTTCCGCCTGTCGTGCGCCAAGGTCGACGACAGCACGCAGATTCACACCCATATGTGCTACTCGGAATTCGGCGACATCTTGCCTTCCATCGCCGCGCTGGATGCCGACGTGATCACCATCGAGACTTCGCGTTCTGATATGGAATTGCTGCGTGATTTTGGCAGCTTCCAGTACCCAAACGAGATCGGCCCTGGCGTGTACGACATCCACAGCCCGCGAGTACCCGGCGAGCACGAGCTGGAAAACCTGCTGCTCAAGGCGCTGGATGTGATCCCGGCCGAGCGCTTGTGGGTGAACCCGGATTGCGGCCTGAAAACCCGTGGCTGGCCGGAAGTCGAAGCCGCCCTCGGCGCAATGATGAACGTGACCCGCCGCCTGCGCAGCAAGTTGGCCGCAACGGTGTAAACCTGGCTTCCCGCCTGGCGTGATGGCTGCAAACAACAAGGCCGCTGCATGCAGCGGCCTTGTTGCTGGTTTCCGGCTTATGGCCGGTACCACAACTCCTTGCGCTTCAGTGGCACCGAGTTGGGTAATAGCGGATTATCAATCTCGATGATTTCTCGCTGGCTCATTTTCAGCTGGCGCAAATGCTCGCCATTGTATTTCTGGAACAAGGCCTCGAAGCTGCCATCCTTGATACCGGCTTCCAGCCCTTTTTCCAGCATGGCCACAAGATCCTTCATATGCGGTGACACAAAGAAGTAAAAGGCCGCCGGATAATGCACGACGATATGCGGGTCTATCATCAGGCCGGCAGCCTGTGGCATCTGCGCTTCTTGCAATACCTCGATCACACTGCGCGGGAAGTAGTCGAAACGGGCATTCTTCAGCATCGGAAACAGATTGCTGTATTCGTTGGCCGTCACGACCGGCAAGCCGGCGTTTTGCAGTATCGGTGTATCCGGCCAGTCTACCGCCTGCCCGGCGCGAAAAGCCGCGAGCGACTTGATGCCATGAACTGACGCCAACAGCCGTGGCTGCTTGCTGGAAATCAATGCCACCCGCCAACCAATCAGACCCTTGAACAAGGGAATGCGGATAGGCATGACCAGACTTTCACGTGACTTGCTGGTCATGCCCCAGAACAGGTCGACATCACGCTGCTTCTGCCGCAGCTCTATCATGGCCCGGCCCTGGTTCATATTGTCAGCCGGGCGCAACTCGCACTTTTGCCGCTGTTTTTCACAGGCCATCAACAGCAAGGACTGCATATAAGGCCAGTGCGGGTCCTCCAGCCCTGATACGCGCGCATAACGTATTTGCCAGACTTTGGCGTAAACCGGTGCGGCGAACAAAACCAGCAAGAGCAAGCAAGCAAATCGCCGCATATTTCCTCCGTTACGTTGACTACTTGCCGGCCGGTATCTTTACTTTTGACCATGCCAGCAGCAATCGTTGCTGCAGCTCTGCGCCCAGCAGGCTGGAGCAGGCAAACCATGAAGACATACTGCCAAACACCTCAATCTGCCTGAGCTTCACCGCTGGCAAACCACTCAGCGAAGCCGGCGTGGTAAACAGCACACTGAATCGCCCTGCCTGCAACATGCTGATAGCGCGGGCCAGCGATCCTTTGATGACGGCGTTATCGATGCCATGACGATGCAGGCTGAGTGAAATATCCTCACCAAACGCCATCACCTGCCCTACCGGCAAATGTGACACATCCTTCATGGTCAGCGTTGAGGCCGGCAGCACATAAGCGGCAATCTGGGTGCGGCCAACCTCTTTCAGCAGCACCATACCGGCAGGCGCATGAACGGGCTCAAGCAAGGTGAAAGAGGAGCACCCAGGCTTGTGACTCAGTTCCAGCACGGCCCGATCCCTCGGGGCCAGCTGATAACGGAAGCGGATGCCGGCATGAGCAGCCATCTCGTTCAGCATGTCAACATAGATGCCGACAAATTGCCCATTGCGCTCTTCGTATACGCCAGGAATCTGAGCCAGATAGAAATCCAGCTCCTGTAACTCTGCTGCCTGCAGGCTTGCTGAACCCGCAAGCCAGAGCGCACAAAGCAGGCCGACATCCTGACCACGCATCGCCAATTACCGATTAATGCCACTCATCCAGTCTAGCAAGGGCCAGTCGCGATTGCCGGCGTAAGGCAAGCCCATTTCATAATGATCAGCCACTTCGCCTTGGATCAGAGGCTGCAGATAGGCATGAAAATCGGCCGTCACATCCTGCCCGTCTGCGGCAATCCATGCTGCAGGCAAGGCGCGCTCCAGATTGGCAATGCCCTCAAGCGCCACCGCTGGATAATGCCAGCCCTCGCCCTGACGTCGGATGCTGATCATCACATTACTGCCGCCAGCCAGCGCCAGCCGCGCCGCCTCTTGCCCGCAAGAAAGCGCCGCCTGGTAGTCGATCGCCGACAGCAGATGACGCGCCGCCCGCTGCAGGCAATCGACTTGCGCTACGTGGGCACTCAGGCCCAGCTGCGCCTGCAATCGCCCAGCCAGCCAGGCGCCAGTCCCACCGAGTTGTTCATGACCGTAAATCGCCGAGGCATGCGCCAGCGTCACAAACTGCCCGTTGCCATCTTTCAAGCCTTCCGACACCGCAATCGCGCAGCAACCATCATCACGCAAACGCTGCTGCACCGCTTGCAGCAACCGAGCTTCATCGTAGGCAACTTCAGGCAACAGCAAGACAGGTTTCGGGCCGCCATCCCAGGCCGCCAGTGCGCAGGCTGCGGTCAGCCAGCCGACGTGCCGCCCCATGGTCTCCATGATGAAGATGCGATTACGGCCCATGCTGCACATATCGAGCATCACCTCGCGCAGACTGGCCGCCAGATATTTGGCGGCGGACGGGAAACCCGGACTGAAGTCGGTGCGCTCCAGATCGTTGTCTATCGTCTTGGGAATACCGACCACGCGCAAAGGCAGGCCGAAACGTTCGCCCAGAAGGTGCAGCTGGCGCGCGGTTTCCATCGAGCCATTACCGCCATTAAGGAGTACATAGCAGATATCGGCAGCCTTGAGGTTGGCCGCAAGCTGCGCCCACATTTCTGGAGCCTGCTCGAAGGCCGGCAGAATCTGCCGGCTGGTGCCAAAGGCCGCGCCCGGCAACAGCGCCAGCTTGTCGAGTGCCGCATCGCTGATGCCGGACAGGTCAAACAGGCGCTTTTCCAGCAAACCGGTCAGCCCGTCGGCGGCGGCCAGCGCCGGCACGCCCTGGCGTCGCGCTTCGCGCAAGGCCCCCAGTGCCGAGGTATTCAACACGGCGGTCGGGCCGCCAGACTGCAGATACAGCAATTTCGCCATCACACACCTCCTTGTTGATACCATTTTGCTACCACTACACGCCGCCGCCTTTGTGCTGACACAAAGAAAAACCGCAAGCCCCGAGGGACTTGCGGCCAACCTTGTTCAGCAATAATCAGATATCGACGTCGGCTTCGTTACCACGCGCCTCCATCCAGCTGCGGCGGCTGGAGGCTTCGCCCTTGCCCATCAGCATCACGAACATCTCGCGCGTTTCCTTGAAGGCACCAGCCCGCACCTGCACCCGCGACAGGCGACGGGTGTCCGGATTCATGGTGGTGTCTTTCAGCTGTTCCGGATTCATCTCGCCCAGACCCTTGAAGCGCGAAATGCTCCAGGCGTTTTCTTTCACGCCCTCGCTGCGCAGGCGGTCGAGAATCGCCGTCATCTCGCCTTCGTCCAGCGCGTACAGCTTGCGCGGCGGACGGTTTTTGCCCTGTCCTGGTACATCGACACGGAACAATGGCGGCTGGGCGATATAGATATGGCCCTTATCGACCAGCTTGGGGAAGTGGCGGAAGAACAACGTCAGCAGCAGCACCTGAATGTGCGAGCCGTCAACGTCGGCGTCCGACAGAATGGCGATCTTGCCATAGCGCAGGCCGGACAGATCCGGCGTGTCGTCCACACCATGCGGGTCGACGCCGATGGCGACGGCGATATCGTGAATCTCGGCATTGGAGAACAGCTGATCCTTGTCCGTCTCCCAGCTGTTCAGCACCTTACCGCGCAGCGGCAGAATGGCCTGATATTCCTTGTCGCGCGCCAGCTTGGCCGAGCCGCCAGCCGAGTCACCCTCGACCAGAAACAGCTCGTTGCGCTCGATGTCCTCGCTCTCGCAGTCGGTCAGCTTGCCCGGCAATACCGCCACGCCCGAGCCTTTTTTCTTCTCGACCTTCTTCACCGATTTCAGGCGCGACTGCGCCTGACGGATCGCCAGCTCGGCAATCTTCTTGCCGGCCTCGACATGCTGGTTCAGCCACAGCTCGACCGGGTCACGCGCGAGGCCTGAGATCAGCTTCAGCGCATCGCGGCTGGTCAGCTTGTCCTTGGTCTGGCCCTGGAATTGCGGATCCAGCACGCGTGCCGACAGTACAAAGCGCACCTTGCTCCACACATCCTCGGCCATGATTTTCACGCCGCGCGGCAGCAGGTTGTGGTGTTCGATAAAGCTCTTCACCGCCTCGAACACACCGGCGCGCAGGCCGGCCTCGTGCGTGCCGCCCACCGGGGTCGGAATCAGGTTCACATAGCTCTCGCCACTGGCACCGTCTTCAAACCAGGCCATCGCCCACTGTGCGCCTTCGCCCTTGGCGAACTGCTCGTGCTCGTCACCGATATAGGCTTCGCCGGCGAACAGCGGCGCGATCGGCTCGTCATCACCACACAGCTCGGCCAGATAGCTCTTCAGGCCTTCCGGATACTGCCAGACCTTGACCTCGTCGCCGCTCGGGCGTTCGATGGTCAGCGTCACCGCCACGCCTGGCAGCAACACTGCCTTGGCACGCAGCAGGCGCTCGAGCTCGGGCATCGAGTAACGCGGGCTTTCGAAGTATTTGCCGTCCGGCCACACGCGCACGCGGGTACCGCTGGTGCGTGGGCCGCAGTCACCGACACGGGCCAGCGGCTCGATCACATCACCACCGGCAAACACCAGGCGATGTACGCCGCCCTCGCGCTTGACCTCGACTTCGAGGCGGGTAGACAACGCATTGGTGACCGACACGCCGACACCGTGCAGACCGCCAGAGAAGGCGTAGGCGCCGCCGTCTTTCTTGTTGAACTTGCCGCCGGCGTGCAGACGGGTAAAGACCAGCTCCACCACCGGTACACCTTCCTGCGGATGCAGGCCGACCGGAATACCGCGGCCATCGTCCTCGACCGTCAGCGAGCCATCCAGATGCACAGTGACGGCGATCTTGCGCGCAAAGCCACCCAAGGCTTCGTCAGCGGCGTTGTCGATCACTTCCTGGCAGATGTGGGTCGGGTCGGTAGTACGGGTGTACATGCCGGGGCGCTCTTTGACCGGCTCCAGCCCTTTCAGTACCCGTACCGAGGATTCGTCGTATTGTTGCTGGCTCATGTCATTCCTGTTTGCCAAGTCGTGCACCGTCTGACGGTGCACCAAAAAAAACATGGCCACGCCGCATTGCAGCGTGGCCCTATCCGCCTGAGGCTCTGGCAGCGCATCCGGCTACCGGTCCTGCAAACGGCCCAGATATTCACCGCGGCTTTCTACGCCGCGCAGGAAACGCATCAGCTCGGTCAGCGCACGTTCGTAAACGTCACGCTTGAACTCGATCACGTTATCGATAGGCTCCCAGTAAGGTGTCCAGCGCCAGCCATCGAACTCCGGATGGCTGCAGGCTCGCAGGCAGACATCGCTGTCGCGGCCAACCAGCCGCAACAGGAACCAGATCTGCTTCTGCCCGCGATAGCTGCCGCGCCATTCGCGGCGCACCCAGTTGGTGGGCACGTCATAGCGCAACCAGTCGCGGGTACGGCCAAGAATCTTGACGTGCTGCGGCAGCAAGCCGACTTCTTCTTCCAGCTCGCGATACATGGCTGCCTCCGGGCTTTCACCAGGCTTGATGCCACCTTGCGGAAATTGCCACGAGTGTTCTCGCACCCGCTTGCCCCAGAACACCTCATTTTGCTGATTGATGAGAATGATTCCGACGTTGGGGCGATATCCATCCCTGTCCAGCATGTATCAACCCGTTAACTCTTTGATCATCGAATTTTCACACATTTTTCCTGTAGCTGCCATGTATCCCCCAAGCTTGCTGCCAGGCGCAGCTCACCCAAGGGGCTGGTTGCAGTTTTCTTTAAAACAATCTGTCGCAACAATCTTGTCAAAATCCCCTACAAAGGTTGTATTGCTGTCGCAAGCAGGTTTTAATTAGCCGCTGGGCATTACGGCCTTTTTTTACAAGTCGGTAGTGTTGGCTACGAGGAAAAATCATGAAGAAAACAACTCTGGCGCTGAGCGTCGGTCTGATGATGGTTGGTTTTGCAGGTAAAGCACTGGCTGCACAAGAACTGAATATCTATAACTGGGCAGAATACATTGCCGAGGATTCGATTCCCAACTTCCAGAAAGCCACCGGTATCAAGGTGCGCTATGACGTTTACGACAGCAACGAAATCCTGCAAGCCAAAATGCTGACCGGCAAATCAGGCTACGACATCGTCACCCCGTCTGCCCAGTTCCTGGCCAAGCAGATCCAGGCCAATCTCTACCTGCCGGTAGACAAGAGCAAGATCCCTAACTACAAGGATCTGGACCCGGACCTGATGAAGCTGATGACCCAGTTTGACCCGGGTAACAAGTTTGCCGTGCCATACATGTGGGGTATCAACACCCTCGGTATCAATACCGACAAGGCCAGCAAGGCTCTGGGTGGTAAGCTGCCAGCCAAGCAGTGGGACATGCTGTTCAAGGCTGAAAACGTCAGCAAGCTCAAGAGCTGCGGCGTAAGCATGCTGGATTCCCCGGCCGAGGTTTTCCCGATGGTTCTGCACTATATGGGCAAGAGCCCATCCAGCAAGAACGAAGCTGACTACCGTGCTGCGGCCGACCTGCTGAAGACCATCCGTCCGAGCATCACCCGCTTCTCGTCTTCCGGTTATATCAACGAGTTGTCCGGCGGCTCGCTGTGTCTGGTGCTCGGTTACGGTGGTGATATCAATATCGCCCGCAACCGTGCCGCTGAAGCCAAGAACGGCGTGAAAGTACAGGCACTGGTACCGCAGGACGGCGTGGCGATCTGGATCGACAGCATGGTGATCCCGAAAGATGCCAAGAACGTGGATAGCGCGCTCAAGTACATCAACTACACCATCGATGCCAAGGTTGCGGCCAACAATGCCAATGCCGTGACTTACGCGCCAGGCAGCCTGCCGGCACGCAAGTTCATCGACAAGGCCAACCTGAATAACCCGTCCATCTTCCCGAGCAAGGAAGTCATGGCCAAGAGCTTTGTCATGCTGCCGATGGATCCGAAGATCCAGCGCCTGACCACCCGTCTGTGGCAGGAATTCAAGACCAACAAGAAGTAAGCTGACTTCTGTGGCAGGCCGGGCTCGCCCGGCCTTTTTTCATCGCACTCATTCGCCCTACATTCCGTCACCATGCACTTTTTCAACTTCGGCAAATGCCGGCTGCCCGATAACGGTATTCCTTTTTCGGCGAGCCAGTTCACCGCACTGCACAGCGCAGAAGCTTATCGCGAGCAGCTGCTACAACTCATTGCCAAGGCGAAACAACGAATCTTGCTATGTGCGCTCTATCTTGAACACGATAGTGGTGGCGAACTAATTATGCAGGCATTACACGATGCCAAACTGGCCAGCCCGGATCTGGATATTCGCGTTTTTGTCGATGCCCACCGCGCCAGGCGCGGCCTGATAGGCAGCAAAGATACCGGCAACACCAATGCAGGCTGGTATCAAGAGCTGGTTCGTGAGGATGCGGCCAACGTCCCAGCCATTTTTGGCATCCCGGTACAATCGCGCGAGTTGTTTGGCGTGCTACATCTCAAAGGTCACGTGATCGATGATCAGGTGTTCTACTCTGGCGCCAGCTTTAACAATGTGTATCTGCAGATGCAGCAGCGTTATCGCCACGACCGCTATCACATACTCGATTGCAAACCGTTGGCTGACTGCTTTGCCGACTATCTTGAGCAACTATCAGCACACCCAGCTGCCATGCGTCTGGACCTATCTTCTGTTCCCGCACCCAAAGAGCAGATACGCCAGCTACGCAAGCAGCTGCAACAGCATCATTACCAATACCCGATACAGACAAGCACAAATGCCCCAAGTCTGAATATCTACAACAGTCTGGGACGTCACGGCCTACTGAACCAGCAGATCCTTGCTTTGCTATCTTCAGCCCAGCAAAAAATCACGCTGTGCACACCCTATTTCAATCTACCCAGAAAGCTTGCCGCGATTCTGAACGACAAGCTGATGCAAGGTTGCCAGGTCGAGATCATTGTCGGCGACAAGACCGCCAACGATTTTTACATCCCGCCCGAGCAACCATTTCGCAGCATCGCTGCACTGCCCTATCTGTACGAAACCAATCTGCGAAGCTTTGCCAAAAAGCAGCAGCAATACATCAGCACGCAACAGCTTGTCATTCGTCTCTGGCGCGATGGCGATAACAGCTTCCACCTCAAAGGCATCTGGGTAGACAAGTGCTGGCAACTTCTGACCGGCAACAACCTGAACCCGAGAGCATTCCGGCTGGATCTGGAAAACGGCATTCTGATCAAGGATCCCAAAGGCGAACTATTTGCCGCCAGCGAATCTGAATTGCAGCAGATCCGCCAGCATACAACGCAGCTCACGCATTACCGCGAGCTGCAATCACTACCCGACTACCCGGTTAAAGTACAGAAACTACTGACACGCCTGCATCGCGTACGCCTGGACAAGCTGCTCAAACGCATGCTTTAAGTTTGTTACCTGCTCTTGCGGCCAACGTTGGCCGCAAGGCGGATGCTGGATCTAGCTGGGAATGGAATTGGCAGGACAGATGCCGGTCGGCATCGTTTTGGCGGGGAGATTGCTTTGCTTCGTCCTGCACAAAGCACAAAGCCCGACTCATAGAGTCGGGCTTCCGTGGGGGAGTCTGGCGGTGTCCTACTTTCACACAGGCAATCTGCACTATCATCGGCGCTAAGGCGTTTCACGGTCC
>NZ_CEETQT010000006.1:0-241024 GCF_979366295.1 Vogesella lacus | reverse complement strand
CGGGTGATTGCAGACTGGATTGGGTTCTACAACCACCGGCGCCCACACCAAGCTTTGGGGATGAAGACGCCGGCAATGGCGTATCAATTAGCAGCCTGACCTGTGCAGAAAGGGCTGGGTCATTACAGACTGCGGCGACGAGATACCACCGGCCAGAAGGTTGGCCGCACCCGGCTGCACCCGTTGCGTGCAGTGCCAAAACAAACACGAAAGAAGGAGCGCCACATGAGCGGCGACAACAACGAACTGACCCGCGCCCTGGGGCGTATCGAGGGCAAGCTGGACATGATTGCTGCCAATCAGGCAAGCCAGGGCGACCGGCTGGACGCAATGGACGAGCGCCTGCGCCATGTAGAACAACAGGCCGCCCGCGCCGGAGCCATCAGCGGCGGCATCGTGGCCGTGGGCACCGCCATCGCGGTAGAGCTGGTCAAGCGGGCACTGTAATGGCACACGCCCCCGAAACCCGCGACAAGGTACGCCGCCTGTACGTGTTCGACCGTATCGGGCTGGAAATGGCCGCATTGCAATGTGGTGTGTCCATGTCCACCGCCAGCCGCTGGAAGCGCGAGGCGCAAGAAGCAGGGGATGACTGGGACAAGCTGCGCGCCGCTGCCATCCTGTCTGGCGACGGCATCGAAAGCATCGCCCGTGCCGCGCTGACCGGTTTCCTGACCCAGTACCAGGCGACGATGGACACGCTGAACGCGAACCCCGATATCCCGGCAGAAAAGAAAGTGGCGATGCTGGCCAGCCTGGCCGACAGCTTTAACAAGACGGTGGCGGCCTCGCGCAAGGTATTGCCGGAAACCAGCGAGCTGGCCACGGCAATGGCAGTGGTGCAGAAGCTGGCCAGCTTTATCCGCGAGAAATACCCCAAACATGCCCAGGCGTTTGTGGAAGTGCTGGAGCCGTTCGGGGAGGAGTTGGCTAAGACTTATGGCTAGTTAATTACGCCCTGGACCAAGCTGAGAATGGATTGGGGGTTGGAAAGCGCTTCGAGTCCTTTTTCGACCAACTTGTTGGTCACGATTTTGAGCGCCTCGCCAGGCAGGTCTTTCAGTGTGTCTGCAATGCGCCTTTTCTCCTCGGGAGGAAGGTCAGATGTCATGACTTTGGTTTCAAGCAAGTCGCGCACAGTGTCTGCATGCAGCTTGACGGTGACAGTGCCAAGGATGGCGGTAAGGCCGCCATCATCCGCTAAGAAATCCATCCCGCGGGCAGTGATGTTCAACTTGCTGAACAATCGTTCGGGAGAGTGTGGATTGGGGTGCTGGCAAGTAATTAGTCCATGCTCTTCAAGATAAGCCAAGTTGGCTTCTATCTGCTCGAAGTATTTGGTTATTACTTCTGAGTCCAAATACGCCATTTCGGTTTGATAAGGATAATGCGTTGCCAATCCTTTCAAAAGGTCATTTTGAAGCAATCGGTTTAATATCATTTAATTCCTCTCTGGTATTTAGTACTAAAGCAGATAAAGCTTATGACCAAGCTTACCAAAAAAACCTTCCTCAATGACGTCGCAATACTGGCCGCCGAGTACCGCCGCCTGCAGGCAATGGCCAGCTTTCGCTATTTCGCCCAGACCTACTTTCCGCACTACGTGAAGCACAGCCCGGCCACGGTGCATGACTACCTGTTTGACCGCTTCCAGCAGGTGGTAGACAACAACGTGGGCGACCACGACGCGGTGGCCGCGCCGCGTGGCCATGCCAAATCCACCATCGTCACGCAGATCGGCACGCTGTGGTGCATTGTCACCGGCCGCAAGAAATACCCGCTGATCGTGATGGATGCGATTGAACAGGCATGGCCGATGCTGGAGGCAATCAAGGCCGAGCTGGCGTTTAACCCGCGCCTGCTGCTGGATTTTCCCGAGGCCACAGGTCAGGGCAGGGTGTGGCAGGTGGGCACCATTGTCACCGCCAATGATGTGAAGGTGGAAGTGTTCGGCTCCGGCAAGAAAATCCGTGGCCGCCGCCACGGCCCGCACCGGCCTGATCTGGTGATTGGCGACGATCTGGAAAACGACGAGAACGTGCGCAGCCCGGAGCAGCGCGACAAGCTGATGAGCTGGATCACCAAGAGCTTGCTGTCCCTTGGTGCGGCAGACGACAGCCTGGACGTGTTCATTATCGGCACCATTTTGCATTACGACTCGGTGCTGGCGCGGCTACTTAAAAACCCGCTATGGAAAAGCGCCAAATTCCGCGCCGTGGAACGCTGGCCAGACCGCATGGACTTGTGGGACAGGTGGACAGAAATCCTGCTGGGCCAAGGCGAAGACGAGGCCCGCGCCTTTTACCAGGCACACCAGCCGGAGATGGATGCTGGTGTCCGCATCTGCTGGCCCGGTGGCACCAGCTTTTACAAGCTGATGGTGAAGCGCGCCCGCGATGGCCGCGCGGCTTTTGACAGCGAACAGCAGAACGACCCGCTATCGGGTGACGATGCGCCGTTTGCCCACTGCATCACCTTTTGGGTAAACCGCCTGCGCGAGTGGGTGTTTTACGGCGCGTGCGACCCGTCACTAGGCAAGGCGGGTGCCAGCCGCGACCCGTCTGCCATTCTGGTGGGCGGCTATAACCGCCACACCGGCATTCTGGACGTGGTAGAGGCCAGCATCCGCAAGCGCCTGCCTGACCGCATCATTGAAGATGTCATCGCCTTTCAGGCCGAATACCGCTGCGTGCTGTGGCTGGTGGAATCCGTCCAGTTTCAGGAGTTCATGCGCACCGAGCTGGTAAAGCGTTCCGCCGCCCGTGGCATCCCCGTGCCTGCCCGCGCGGTGAACCCGCACGGCGACAAGCTGCTGCGTATCGAGACGCTACAGCCACACATGGCCAACGGCCTGATCCGCCTGCACCCCAGCCAGCACACGCTGATAGAGCAGCTGCGCCACTTCCCCAAAGCCGACCACGACGACGGCCCCGACGCGCTGCACATGCTGTGGGCCGGTGCGCTGTCTGGTGGCGGGCAGATCGCCTATGAGGCGGTGGAACCCCATTCACAAACAGACTACGAAGGCTTTGCCGCTTTTGGCGGCGGTGCCTGGTAACGGTGATCTTATGGCAATACTGGATATCAACGGCAACCCGCTACAGCCTGCCACCCTGCGCGAGCCGCAAACCGCCGAGCTGTGGCTGCTGCAACACGACAGCGCCAGCCACCCCTCACGCGGCATGACGCCGGGCAGCCTGCACCAGATTCTGGAATCTGCCGAACGCGGCAATCTGGCCGCTCAGGCAGACCTGTTCCAGGACATGGAAGAGAAGGACGCGCACATCTATGCCGAGATGAGCAAGCGCAAGCGTGCGCTGCTGACGCTGGACTGGTCTGTCGAGCCGCCGGACAACGCCAGCCGTGCCGAGAAAAAACAGGCCGAGCAGGTCAAGGAATGGCTGACCGACTTGCCGGATCTGGAAGACATCATGCTGGACTGCCTGGACGGCATCGGCCACGGCTTTGCCGCGCTGGAAATCGAATGGCAGCGGCTGGGCAATGTCTGGTTGCAAAAGGCCATTACCCACCGGCCGCAACGCTGGTTTCAGACCGCGCAGCACGATGGCAACGATCTGCGCCTGCGTGATGGCAGCCAAGACGGTGCCGCGCTGCAGCCATTCGGCTGGGTCGTTCACAAGCACAAGGCCAAATCGGGCTATCTCAACCGCAGCGGCCTGCATCGTATTCTGGCCTGGCCGTATCTGTTCAAGAATTACAGCGTGCGCGATCTGGCCGAGTTTCTGGAAATCTACGGCCTGCCGCTGCGCCTGGGCAAATACCCCGCCGGTGCCACCAAAGAAGAAAAGGCCACGCTGTTGCGTGCCGTGGCCAGTATTGGCCACAACGCAGCAGGCATTATTCCTGACGGGATGATGATCGAATTTGAAGAAGCCGCCAAAGGCAGCCACGACCCGTTTATGGCGATGGTGTCCTGGTGCGAACGCAGCGTATCCAAAGCTGTTCTGGGCGGCACCCTGACCAGCCAGGCAGACGGGGCCAGCAGCACCAATGCGCTGGGCAATGTACATAACGAAGTACGCCACGATCTGAAAGTCTCGGATGCCCGCCAGCTGGCCAGCACGCTGAACCGCGATCTGATCTGGCCGCTGCTGGCACTCAATGCCAGCTCGGCAGACCCGCGCCGCCAGCCGCGCATCGTGTTTGACACCCGCGAACCGGAAGACCTGAAAGCCTACGCCGACAGCCTGCCCAAACTTGTCGGGCTGGGCCTGCGCGTCAAAACCAGCTGGGTACACGACAAGCTGGCCATTCCGGAAGCGGGCGAAGAAGATGAGGTACTTGTCGCCCCGCGCCCCGAGTTGGCCTTGCCACCCGAGCTGCGAGCGGTGACAAAACCGGCGCAAGCCGCCGCCGGTTTCCAATACCGCGCGGTGCTGACTAACGACCAGGGCGAGCCGGTCTATCCGGATCAGGCGGCGATAGATGCGACCAACCTTCCCGATGCCGCAGTCGACGCGCTGGCCAGCATGCTGGCACCCGTCATTGCGGCTATTCGGGAAGGAACCACGCCAGACGATGCACTGGCCGCACTGGCCGAAGCCTACCCGCAGATGGACGATGCCGCGCTGACTGACCTGATGGCGCGCGCCATGTTTGTGGCCGACGTGTGGGGGCGGATCAATGCCGGACGTTGATCTGGGCTTTGCCGTCAGCCTGCCGCCAGAAAAAGCCATCCAGTACTTTGAAGCCAAGGGCTACGCCATCGGCTTCAAATGGCAAGACGTGTGGGCAGAGGCGCACGCCAAAGCCTTTACTGTGGCCGGTGTCACCAAGCTGGACGTGCTATCCGACATTCGCGGCGCGTTAACGGACGCGTTAAAAAACGGCGAAACGCTGGCGGATTTTCAGAAGCGGCTGCAACCCGTATTGGAAGCCAAGGGCTGGTGGGGCAAAGGCCGCATCGTGGACAAATCCACCGGCGAGATTGAAGGCAAACGGCTGAACCCGCGCCGCCTGGAAACCATCTACCGCACCAATCTGCAATCAGCCTATATGGCTGGCCGCTACCAGGAACAGCTGGCCAACGCCGAATACCGCCCGTGGTGGGAATACGTGGCGGTGCTGGACAATCGCACCCGCCCGCGACACCGGCAAATGGCTGGCCGCGTGTTTCGCTATGACGACCCGTTCTGGCAAACCTTCTACCCGCCCAATGGCTGGGGCTGCCGCTGCCGCGTGCGCACCCGTAGCGGCCGCGACATCGACCGGCTGGGCATTACCCCCGCCAGCAGCGAAGGCCGCATGGCCACGGTAGAGCAGCCGACAGACCGCCAGGGCAATACCCGCCCGGCACCGGCCTTTCGTGATCCGGCAGGCGACACCTTCACCGCCGATGCTGGTTTCGGCTACAACCCAGGCCGCGCCGCTTACCAGCCGGAGCTGGACAAATATCCGGTGGACACCGCCCGCCAGTACGTGCGCGGCACACTCACCGGCCCCGACTTTGCCCGCTGGTATCGCCAACTGGATGGCGCTGTGGCCGAAGGGTTGGCCGCAGGCCAGAGCGTGAACGAGATCCGGCAGGCAGTCGCCACCGGCCAGCGTTATCCGGTGGCGGTGCTGTCTGCCGAATACCAGGCACAGCTGGGCACACAGTCACAAACGGTCTGGCTATCGGATGACACGCTGGCCAAGCAGCTGGCCAACCGGCAAGGGCAAGACGTGGCGCTGGCAGATTACTGGCGGGTGCAAGAGGTGCTGGAAAGGCCTGTGCTTGTGATCCAGGAAAAAGAGCTGCACCTGAAGTTCATAAACTTGCAGGGGCGTTGGTGGGCAGCGATTGTCAAAGTGACGCGGGATGGGAAGGAAAACTGGCTGCAATCGTTCTATCCGACCAGTGAAAAGGAAATCAGCCGGATACGGAAAAGCGGGAAAGTGATCTGGGAAAGCTGACTCCGGGAGAGGCTCCCGGCTCTCTCACGCGATCCGCACCTTTACAGGCATGTCCTACGGCAGGGAGATTCACCGTGTTTCCGGAGTCAGTTTGAGTATACGCCATGATAGACATCAAGATCGACCATAGCGGCATCACCGCCGCCCTGCAGCGTGTAATCCAGGCTACACAGCAACGCGCACCGCTGATGCGCAATATCGCCGCCATCATGGCCGATGCGGTGGAAGAAAACTTCGCCCAGGAAGGCCGCCCCAAATGGCAAGGGCTGAAACCGCCCGGCCGCCCCGGCGGCAAGATCCTGCAAAAATCCGGCCAGCTGGCCGCCAGCATCACCCCCTATAGCGACAACGACAGCGCCGTGGTGGGCAGCAACAAAAAATACGCCGCCATCCACCAGTTTGGCGGCAAAACCCGCGCCCACGTCATCAAGCCACGCAACAAGAAGGCGCTGGCCTTCGGCGGCCGCGTGGTCAAACAGGTGAATCACCCAGGCAGCGTGATCCCGGCACGGCCGTATCTGGCACTGACCGCAGAGGATGAGCGCGAGATCGAACACGCGGCACAGGACTATCTGCGGCGGATTATCGGGAATTAGGCAAAAGGCGCGTAAAGGCGTTTTGGCGGGGTTTATTGCGCGGACTGGCTGTGAGAGTGTGCGATGGTGGGTTGTGAGGTTCTAACGGGATTCTAACGTATGGCAATTTATGCTAACCTGCATAATATGATTCCCCAGACAGTTTCCAATACTTTCATCGACGAGATCAACGCGGCGTTGCGTGGGTTGCGTACGCCTTCGGAGTTTGAGCTTAAGAGATGGCAGCGCAGCGCTTCTGCGTTATTGGACAAATCAGCTGAAGATGCTGCTGACGGTTATCAGCTCTTGGGTATGTTGGCAGTCTTCTCTGGTGATCTTGATACCATCGCATGTAATTTCAATACAGCTTTATCGTTGATGCCTAACAATGTAGTTCTGCAGTCCAATTTCATTATGGCGTACTCAAATGCGTTGAGCAGTGAATTGGCAATGGCAGAAATGCGGGCTAGCAATCTTGACATTTTCTCATGTGGCATGACTGGTGGCATGATAAGGGTGATTGCAAGTAGCGGTCATTTGCTATATGCAGAAGAACTTCTAAAGCGTGCTGGGGATAGTGTCATGGATGATGGATCTGCCCGAACTAATCTGACTGCAACGCTAATACATCAGATGGCGGCTCAACTTGCAAAATCTGCTGATGGTGAAGTGATTCTTAGTCGCTGGATTAATCGTGTCGAGTCAATGATTCGTGAGCGACTGGCGGGTAGCAACTTTGTTGCTACTGAAGAGTACGGCTGGCATGCAGATGGAGGCAGCTGGATTCACTATCGTGTACCGCTATCCGTTGAAGATAGCGTGGATCTGAATTTTGCGATTGCGGATGTTTTGGCTGCCGATACAGATGCAGACCTGTCTGCTTTGCCTGCTATTATGGTTTTGCCTCATGCCGATCAAGCCAACTGATATTCTTGCTATCGCTCATCACCTTCACGCGCAAAAGACGGAACCTGCCTTTCGCAGTGCAGCCAGCCGAGCCTATTATGCGGCTTATCATTCGGCACTTTCCTATGCAAATGAAAAGGGATTGGAGTCTCTTGAGCACTTGCAAATGGCGACGCATGAGAAGTTGAGCCAGCGTTTTGTAAACGGTGGAGATCGAAGTACGGCCATTATGCTCAAAAGCATGAAGTCGCTTCGCGCTACTGCTGATTATGATTTGGATAAGTCAGTTGATGAGATGCAGGTAAAGGTACAGCTGCAAACGGCGCAGAAGCTAATTGATAAATTAGCCAGCTAAACCCACTGAACCCCCTCAGCTAATCCCGCCCCAACATGCCCCGCACAATGCGGGGCATGGCACATCCAACCCCCTACATCGCCGCGCTGACGGTTGACCTCGCCCAGATCGGCACTGCCGATGGCGAAGCGCCGCGCGTCATCAAGCTGCTACCTGCTGGCGAATTCCGCGCCCGTGACGGCCGTCCGGCCGAGTGTGCGGCGTGGTCGCTTAATGCCACCTTGGCCGCCGTACTGGTGACCGAAGCCGGCCGCCGCGCCACGCGCTATGTCATCGACTACGAACACCAGACCCTGCGCAGCGTAGACAACGGCAAGCCTGCACCGGCCAGCGGCTGGTTTGGCACGCTGGTGTGGCGCGATGACGGCTTGTACGCCACTGATGTGGAATGGACAGCCGCTGCCGCCGCGATGATTGTGGCCAACGAGTACCGCTATCTCTCCCCGGTTTTTACCTACGACAAACAGGGCCGCGTGACTGGCCTCTTGCATGTCGCCCTCACCAACAATCCCGCGCTGGACGAGCTGCCCGAAGTCGGGGTGGCGGCCTTGTCGCGTCTGGTTTCCCTCACCACGTCCCTTATCCAGGAGGAACCTGCAATGGACGAACTCATCGAGCAGCTGCGCTGGCTGCTCAATCTGCCCGTGGGCGCAACGGCGGAAGACGTCAAAGCCCAGCTTCAGAAGTTGATCGAAAAGCTGTCTGGTGGCCAGGGCACGGCGGCGGCCAGTGTCGATCTGCCCAAGTTGCTGGCCGACAACCAGACCCGCATTGCCGCACTGTCGGCCAATCAGGCTGACCCGTCGCGTTTTGTGTCGGTAGACACCATGCGCGAGCTGCAAGGCCAAGTGGCGGCGCTGACGGCCCAGCTGCAAGGCAATCAGGTAAACGAGCTGCTGACGGCGGCGCTGTCTGATGGCCGCCTGCTACCTGCGCAAGAGCAATGGGCGCGTGATCTGGGCGCATCCAACCTTGCTGCGCTGCAAGGCTATCTGGCCACCGCGCCGAAGATCGCCGCGCTGTCCGGCACGCAGACAGATGGCAAAGCCCCCGCCGGTGCCGAGACGACAACCAGCCCGGACGCCGACCTGCTGGCCGTATGCGCCATGTTCGGCAATGACCCGGCCACTGTGGCCACCGCCCGGAAGGAGTAAGTCATGGCCAACACGACCCAAGACCGCAATACCCCGTTTAAGGACAGCGAGCTGGTGGTGGTGCCGGTGGCTGCCGGGGTGAAGATCCCGGCCGGCACGCTGGTGGCCATCAACGCCGATGGCTTTGCCACACCGGGTGCCTCGGCCACCACGCTGACCTATTTCGGCCGTGCCGAAGCGGCGGCAGACAACAGCGCCGGTGCCGATGGCGCGCTGTTTGTCACCGTTCGCCGTGGCAAGGCGTTCAAGTGGGGCAACGAGTCATCTGATCCGGTGAATCAGGCCAGCCTCGGCCGTCCCTGCTTCATCGTTGACAACCAGACCGTGGCCAAGAGCAACGGCAGCAATACCCGTTCGCCCGCCGGCCTCGTGCTGGGTATCGACAGTGATGGCGTCTGGGTTTTGTAATCAAAGGAGAAACACATGCTGGTTAACGCATCGACCCTGAGCGCCATCTTCATCAACCTGAAGACCACCTTCAATAACGCCTTCACCACCGCCCCGAGCCAGTGGCAGGACGTGGCCATGCTGGTGCCGTCCACCGGCAAACAGAATGACTATGCCTGGCTGTCCAACTTCCCGCGCATGCGCAAGTGGATTGGCGAGAAAGCCGTCAAGGCACTGTCTGCGTCCAAATACAGCATCGTCAACGATGACTGGGAAGCCACGGTAGAGGTAGACCGCAACGATATCGAAGACGACAACCTGGGCATCTACAAGCCGCAGGCCGAAATGGCCGGTCACTCGGCCAAGCAGCTGCCGGACGAAATCGTGTTTGACCTGGTCAACCAGGCTTTCACCACGCTTTGCTACGACGGCCAGTACTTCTTTGATACCGACCATCCGGTAAACGGCCAGTCGGTGTCCAACAAGGGCAGCAAGAAGCTGTCCTGCGCCAGCCTGGCAGCGGCACAGGCCAGCTATGGCGCGGCACGTACCGCGATGAAGAAGTTCAAGGACGACGAAGGCCGCCCGCTGGCGATCAACCCTAACGTGCTGCTGGTGCCCTCTGCACTCGAGGACACGGCCAACCTGCTGATGACGGCCGAGCGTTTCGAAGACGGCACGCCCAACCCGTATCGCAACACCGCCAAGGTCGTTGTCGCGCCGTGGCTGGCCTCGGATGACGCCTGGTTCCTGCTGGATACCGCCAAGCCGGTCAAACCCTTCATCTATCAGGAGCGCAAAAAGCCGGTGTTTGTCGAGCAGACCGACCCGCAGGCTGACAATGTCTTCAACCGCAAGAAGTTCAAGTTCGGTGCCGAGGCACGCGCAGCTGGTGGCTATGGCTTCTGGCAGCTGGCCTACGGTTCTGACGGCAGCGTGGCGTAAGCGAGGGGGTAATCATGGCTGAACGTAAACCCAAGACCACGCCTGACGGGGGCGAGGTTAAACAAGATCCCGCCATCCAGGTCCAGTCCGTGCTGCAGGATGATCCGGCAGCCGCAGCGCCGACATCGCCGGAGCCTGAAGCTGCTGAAGGCGTGGCCAGCCCGTTTGGCCCGGACGCTATCGCCGTGGTGGCCAAGTGCGAACGCTTTCGCCGCGCCGGGCGCGAGTTCGGGCGCGACGTCACCCTGATTCCCTTGGCCGAGCTGAACGAGGCCCAGCTGGCCCAGCTTTGCCAGGAGCCGATGTTGGTGGTGCAGCCGGCCCACATCGCCGGGGAGGGCTAAGCATGTATGCCACCCGTGACGATATGTGCGCCCGCTTCGGTGACAACGAGGTGGTGATGCTGACCGACCGCAACCGCAGCGGCCAGATTGACGATGCGGTGCTGGATCAGCATCTGGCCGATGCGGCGGCGGAGATCGACGGCTTTCTGGCCGGGCGTTATCCGTTGCCACTGGCCACGCCACCCCGCGTGTTGACCGGCTACGCCTGCGACATCGCCCGTTACCGCCTGTGCGGCAGCATGGCGATGGTGACCGACGACATCCGCGACCGTTACCGCGACGCCGTGCGCTTTCTGGAGCACGCCGCCAGCGGCAAGGTCAGCCTGGGCGGCATGCCGTCCGGCACGGTGGCGGCGACTTCGGACAACAGCGTGGTCATGGTCACGGCGGGCAGCGTGTTCAGCCGCGAGAGCGGTACGTACTGATGATCGCCGCCATCGAAACCGCACTGATCGCGCGGCTGCAGCTGGGCTTGGGGCAGATGGTGCATCAGGTGGCCAGCTATAGCGGCGAGCTGGACGACGATCTAGGCCAGGTTGTCCGCTGCTTGCCGGCGGCCTGGGTGACCTTTGGCGGCATTACCGACACCCGTCCGTCCAGTACCAGCCGCAGCAAGCAGAAGGCCACCGGCCAGTTTGTGGTGATGGTAGGCGAACGCAACCTGCAACAGCAGGCCAGCCGCCACGGCGGTGCGCGTGGCGAACAGGTGGGCATTTACCCGCTGGTCTATGCCGTGCGCCGCCTGCTGTCCGGGCAGGATCTGGGACTGGCCATCTCCCACTTGCAAGCGGGCAAGGTGCGCACGCTCTACAACACCCGGCTGAATGCTGACGCCTTTGCCGTGTTCGCCTGCGAGTTCAGCTGCAGCTGGCTGGAAGACATGCTGGACAACGGTCATTGGCCCACGGCCGCCACGCCAGGCAGCCCGGATGCCGTGTTCGCCGTATATCGCGGCAAGCTGCAAGCGCCTGATCCTGACTGGCTGCGTACCGGCCTCAACTATCACCTGACGCCTGACGACGGCCAAGCCGACGCCCAGGACATCATTAACAGGAGCTAACCATGAGCACCATGAAAGTCATCGCCGCCCCCGGCATTGCCGTGCCGAAAGAACACGCTCCGCGCGACCACATCAGCGACGCCGAGGCGGTAGACGTGCCCGCCAGCACCTATTACCTGCGCGCGCTGGCCGATGGCGATTTGCTGCCAGCCGCTGCGGCCAACCCCGATGACAAAACCGCCGCTAAAACCCCTGTTAAAAAAGGAGCTGAATAATGGCCAGCCCTAACATCGGCTTTGACAACATCCCGTCCAGCATCCGCAAGCCGGGTAAATACTTCGAGTTCAACACCAAACTGGCGGTGCGCACGCTGCCAGGCAATCTGCAAAAGGTGTTGATCCTTGGCCAGAAGCTGACGGCCGGCAGCCAGCCCGTGCTGGCACCGGTAGACGTGTTCAGCGATGACGAGGCCGCCCGCCTGTTTGGCCGGGGCAGCCAGCTGCACCTGATGACGGCCGCCGCTATTCGCGCCAACCCTTACTTGCAACTGACCGCGCTGGCGGTGGCTGACCCGGCGGGCAATGCCGCCACGGCGACCACCACGCTGACCGGCACCGCCACCGGCAGCGGCGTGCTGACGGTATGGCTGGGTGCCAACCGTGTCGATGTCGCTATCAATGGCGGCACCGCTGCAGCAGCAGCCGCGACAGCACTGGCCACGGCGGTGAATGCCGAAAGCGAGATTCCGGTATCCAGCGTGGCCGCTGTCGCCGTGGTCACCCATACCTGCTACCACAAAGGCACGCTGGGCAATGACCTGAAACTGTCGGCCAGCAGCACGGTGCCGGGCCTGACGGTTGCGGTTACCCCGTTTGCCGGTGGCACGCTGGAGCCGGACTACGCGCCAGCCTTGGCTGCCGTGGCGGGAGCCGGCCACCACGTCCTTGTCGCGCCGCAGTCCAGCCAGACCCAGCTCACCGCATTGCGCACGCATCTGGAATTTGTCTCCGGGCCGATGGAGCAGCGCGGGGCAATCGGTGTCTTCGGTTGGGCAGGCACCTTGGCCACCGGTACCACGCTGGCCGGCCAGATCAATAGCGGCCGCATCAGCGGTGCCTGGCACCGTGGCAGCCTGCGCCTGCCGTGCGAGATTGCCGCTGCCTACGCCGCCGTACTGGCGGGCGAGGAAGATCCGGCACGGCCGCTGAACACGCTGGAGCTGGCTGGTCTGGATGTCACGGCCATCGACCAGCGCCCGCTGCGCACCGAACAGGAAAACGCCCTCTATAACGGCCTGACGCCGCTGGAAGTTGGCCCCGGCGACCGCGTCCAGATCGTGCGCGCCATTACCACCTACACCAAAGACCCGCAAAACGTGGCCGATGTCTCGCTGCTGGATATCACCACCATCCGCACGCTGGACTATGTGCGCCGCGCCTGCCGCGAACGTATCAGCCTGCGCTTCCCGCGTGAAAAGCTGTCCGAACGCACGGCCGACAAGGTGCGTAGCGAGCTGCTGGATGTGCTGTTCAAGCTGGAAGAGCTGGAGATTGTCGAGATGGTCGAGGCCAACAAGCCCGGCCTGATCGTCGAGCGAGACAGCCAGGACGTGAACCGTCTGAACGCCAAGATCCCGACCGATGTGGTGAATGGTTTGCATGTGTTTGCCGGTCGCATTGACCTGCTGCTGTAAAGGAGAACGACATGGCACTGGAAGAATACGCCGGCGCGATTGTGCTGGAAGTGGACGGCAAGGAGGTCGAAGTGCTCGACCTCAATATCACCAGCAAGACCGGCCGCAAACTGGTGAAAACCATGAACAAGACCGGCAGAGCCAAAGGCTTTTCCAAGGGTATTGCCGAATACGATCTGTCAGTCACGGTGGTGATTCCGATCACGGGTGATCTCGCCTGGGACGATATCGTCGGGGCCAAACTCACCATCTATCCGGCCACGCCGGCTGGCAAGCGTGAAAGCTATATCGACTGCTTCTCGCTGGAGGTGGGCGAAAAGTACAGCGTGGATAACGAAGGCCGCCGCGACATCAAGTTGGCCGCACTGCGCAAAGTGAAGGAGTAAGCCATGACCCTGCAAGACGAACTGCGCTATGGCGTGGAATACCCGGCTGGCTCTGGCCAGTGGCACTACGCCTACGAAATGCGCCTGCCAACCGTGGCCGACAATATCGCCGCGATCGAGGAGCACGGGGTGGATTCCAATATGCGGCTGAATACGGCCATGCTGGCCCGCTGCCTGGTCAAGCTGGGCGACATCCCGGCGGAGGCGATCGGTTACGAGCTGGTGGCCAGCCTGGTTGATGACGATTTCGACGTGCTGGCCAGCACCCGCGAGCAGCTCAAAAAAAAGCGGCTGCAGCAGAAAGCCAGCTTGTCGGCCTGCGCCTTGCCATCCTCGCCCTTGGCAAGCACGGCATCAGCGAGCAGCGCGCCCGAGAACTGACCCTGCCAGAACTGGAAGGCTATCTGTCTGCTCTGGGCACGCTGCATGGCCAGCCCGCCCAGGGCAAGACAGATAGCACCAGCCGCCGCATCACCTCCCAGCGAAGAAAGAAACCCCGCTAAATGTCACGCAATATGGAAGCTGCCCTGGTACTGACTGCGCGCGATGAGGCCTCGCGCCCGCTGGCGCGCAGTCTGCATGACCTCACCCGGCTGGCCAGCGAGGCAGGCAAAGTGATGGGCACCAGCGGCCAGACAGGATCGCGGGCCATGCAGCAGCTGGGGGCCGAAAGCAAGATCACCGGGCAGGCGGTGAGCGGGATTGCCCGCCAGGCCGGCGCGGCCGGACACGCCGTGACAACCGCCACGGCCGCTGGCAGCAAGACGATGCAAGGTCTGGCAACGGACAGCAAGGCAGCCGGTACAGCTATTGCCGGCATTGCCCAGCCTGCGCGCAGCACCGGGCAGCACCTTGTCACCGCCGTGCAGGCAGGCAGCCAAGCCCTGTACCGGCTGCGTAGTGACAGCCGGCAGGCCGCTGGCAGCCTCTACAAACTGGTGCCGGCCGCCACTCAGGGTGGTCAGGCATTAGAAGCCGTAACCGCAGCCGGCCGTCGCGGCATGACGCAAGTCGCTGACCACACGCGCAGTGCAGAACGTGCCGTCATCGGCCTGACACGCGAAAGCCAGCGCATGGCCAGTGCCCGCCAGCAATTGGGCATACGTGCCGAACAGCTCATTCAGCGCGAGATCCGCCAGACCGAAGCCGCGTACCAGCGCCTGGCACGTAGCGGCAGGCTGTCGGCCAGCGAACAGGCTCGAGCCTATCAGGCAATGCGCAGCCAGGTGGCGGCGCTCAAGCGTGAAATGCAGGGAGTGGTTGAGCAGCAAAGCAAGCTGGGTGCCGCAGGACGCGGGCTGGTGGCCGCCGGCACAGGCACCGCTGCGGCAGCCTATGTGCTGAACCGGCCGTTGAGCAGCATTGCCGATTACGATTTGCGCCTGCGCAATATGGCCAACACCGCCTATGCCGATCAGGGCTTGGCCGGGCGACAAGCTGGCCTGCGCGAGATGCGTGAAGTCATTCGCCACAGTGGCGGCAACCGCGATGCAGCGGCCGAGGCGCTGGACAATATGATTGCCAGTGGCAGCCTGGGAGAAGGCAAGGCTGGCCGTCAGGCCGCTTTCGACATGCTGCCGGTGGTGATGAAGTACGCGACTGCCGGCGATGCGAATCCCAACGAGCTGGTGGATATTGCCCTCAAGGCCAGAAAGACGTTCGACATCCGCAATCCGGCCAAGGCGCTGGAAATGGCACTGCAAGGCGGCCAGCTTGGCGGCTTTGAAATGAAGAATATGGCCAAGTGGCTGCCGGCACAGATGGCGGCCGCCTCGCTGGCCGGCATGAAGGGCGAAGCCGGCCTTGCCAAGCTGGTAGCACTCAATCAGAGCGCGGTGACCACCGCCGGCAGCAAGGACGAAGCCGGTAATAACGTCGTCAACTTTCTGGCCAAGCTGAATGCCAGCGAGACCGCCGGTGATTTCAAGAAAGTCGGCATCAACTGGCACCAGCGCCTGATCGACGGGGCCAAGGCCGGGCGGGATGCGGTAGATGTGTTTGGCGACACCATAGACGGTCTGCTGCAAAAGAATGCCGCCTACAAAAAGCTGCAGGGCGAGTTGGCCAGCGCCCCGCCTGAGGCACGCAAGGCCAAGCTGGATCAGATGTCGGCCATCCTGCAGGGCGCAGTCGTCGGCAAAATTTCTGCCGACCGGCAAGAGCTGATGGCCGTGCTGGCCTATCTGAACAACCGGCAGGAACAGGCTGCCAACGAGCGCAAGATTCTGGCGGCCAAGCCCGGCGAAGCAGCCGACATCAACCTCGCGCTGATCAAGGAAAGCGAAGCCTGGAAAAGCCAGCAGTTCGACAACACCGTGGCTGAAAAGCAGTTCGACGCCATGAAAGGACTGTCCGAAACCGTCGGTGACACCAAGCTCAAGCTGGTGGACTACGCCGCGCAATATCCGGGGCTGTCAACGGCGCTGGTCGGGGCGACAACCGCGCTGACGGCACTGGCGGCGGCAGCGGGTGCGGCCAGCCTCAGCAGCATGCTGACGGGCGCGGGTAGGGCGTCCGTGTTGTCCGGGGTGGGTAGCAAGGCTGCTGGTGCCTTGCGCGGCCCGGCTACCGGCATGCTGGCCAGGGCAGGTGTTGCCGGAGGTTTGTCATGGCTGGCGCTGCAAGGAGCCAAGGCGGCCGGTCTGCCGGATGTCAACCGTGCCCAAGGGCAAAAAGACCTGAAAAACGGCGATTTGCTGGGCGCATCCCTGCATTTGCCGGCGGGGGAATTCCTGTCTGCATGGTGGCGTAACGAGCACAAGACAGCTGCGCCGCCGGCCCGACCCGCATCGCCTTTTGCCCCGCCCGCCAGCTCGCCCTATCCGGCACGCAATGCCCCGGCCAGCCTGCCGGTGCCGCAGCTGTCCGTATTGCAGTCGGCAGTCAGTGCCAGCGCGCGCATGGATGCCGCCGCGCTCAAGTTCCAGCAGGCCGCCAGCCAGCCGCAGCCGGTGCATGTCACGGTAGACGTTAAAAACGGCAATATCGTCGCGGCCGTTAACGCCGCCAACAGCTTTACTGCCCGGAGAAACTGATGGCCTGGCAAGACACCCTGCTGGATGCCTCGTTCCGGGGCATCGTCTTTGATTGTGAATCCACCCGCGACAGCGCCCGCCGCGATGTCGTGCAACACGAATACCCGTACCAGGACGGCGCGGATACCGAAGACCTTGGCCGCAAGGCGCGGCAGTTGTCGCTGACGGCAGTATTCTGGGGCGATGATTACGATACGCGGCTGCAACGCTTCCTGCAGGCGCTGGATACTCCCGGAGCCGGCGAGTTGATCCACCCGGTATTCGGCAGCATCAAACAGGCGCAGCTGCTGGATTACAGCATCGAGCACGATGCCGACAGCGTGGATGCCTGCCGCATCAGTCTGAACTTTGTCGAGCACACCACCGGCCAGCCATTTTTTGTCCAGCAGCTGGCCGTGCAGAAAGCCGCCCAGACCAGCCAATTGGCCAGCATCAGCCGAGGTGCCGGCATCAAGGTCTTTGCCGGCATCATTGACCGCTTGCGGGCGCTGGCCAACCCCGCCCAGCTGGCGGCCATGCGTGGCTTGCTGGCCGCCACGATTGGTGCCATCCGTGCGCAGCTGCAAGAACTGATCAGTGTCGCGCTTGACCTGATCGACGCCCCTCATGCCTTTGCCGCCGATGTGCTTGGCCTGTTCAGCCAGCTTGCCGACCTGCGCGGCTTTGATGCCGAGGTCTGGTTTGCCGACTGGCAAAGCCTGAGCAAGCAGCTGGATAGCCTGGTGCTGTTGCCGGAAAAGCTTGCAGCTGGCAAGAGTCTGAGCGATGAGCCGGCCGGTACCGTGCCGGGCATGGGTACCGGGGATGGCACTGGCACAGGCTCTGGCACCGGATCAGGAGCAGGCACCGGGTCAGGTACTGGAACCGGGTCAGGAACCGGCTCGACCGCTGGCAATCTGGCCACGGCACTGGCGGGGCTGGATGGTGGTACTCGTTTTGTCACCGCGTCCGCCTTGCCCACCGCCACGGTTACTGCCGTCAGTCTGCTGCTGCAGCTTGGCAAGGCCACCACGCTGGCAGACACCGCCGCGCAACTGCTGGCCATCGAGGCCGAGCAGCCGCGATTGTCCCCGGTGGAGATCCAGATCCTTGCGGCCGACGTGCGCCATGCCGTGCAAGCCACCATCGACCTTTATCGCCGCGAGCTTGACCTCGAGACGGCACGCCCGGTGGTTGAAGCCTTGAAAGACACCGCATTGGCCGTGCAGGCAGCAGCGGCCAGCATCATCACCCTGCGCCCGCCCTTGATACGCCGCCGGGTCGAGGCGGCGGCCAACCTGCATCTGCTGGCACATCACTGGTATGGCGACTACACCCGCGCCGCCGAACTGGCACGGCTGAACCCGCAGTTGACCAACCCGAATTTCATTGCCGCCGGAGACACGCTCAATGCCTACGCCCGATAACACCGTCACCCTGCTGGTAGGCGGCAAGGCACACGGAAACTGGCAACGCTACGAGATCGACAGCGACTTGCTGATTCCGGCCGATGCCTGGCAATTGCAGCTGGGTTTGCAAGACGGCCAGCTGCCGCCAGCGGTACAACCCGGTGCCGACGTGACGGTGATGGTTGGCCGCGACGTGGTGTTGACCGGCCGGATTGACGATATCGACGACAGCATCAGCCACGACGGCCATACCCTGAGCCTGTCCGGCCGCGATCTGGCCGCCACGCTGGTGGATTGCAGCGCCCCGGTGTTTACCGCCAAGCAAATCACCTTGGCCGAGGTGGTGGCCAGCGTGGTCAAGCCGCTGGGCATTCAGCGGGTAAAGGTACTGGCCAAGGGCGGTGCGCGTGACAAGGTCAGCATTGATCCGGGCGATACCGCCTGGGACGTACTGGCACGCGCCGCCGAAGCTGTCGGCCTGTGGCCGTGGTTTACGCCCGATGGCACGCTGGTGGTCGGCGGGCCGGATTACAGCACCCCGCCGGTCGCCAGCCTGATCCTGCGCCGTGACGGCAAAGGCAATAATGTGCAAAGCCTGAGTCGGCAGCAGAGTCTGGCCGCGCGCTATTCCGACATCACCGTCCTTGCCCAGGCACACGGCACGCAGGCAGATGCAGGCCGCCACGCGCTGAAAGCCCAGGTCAAAGACCCGGCGGTGACCGTCTACCGGCCAAAGATCGTGCAAGACGCCGATGCCGAAAATATGGCCGACACCCGCGCCCGTGCACGCAAGCTGCTATCTGACAGCCGCCTGCAGGGCTTTACCCTGACAGCGACGGTCACCGGCCACCGCATCAGCAGCGGCCAACTGTGGCAGCCCGGCCAGCGCGTGCATGTCCTCAGCGAACCGCACGGCATTGATGGCGTGTATTTCCTGATGGCGCGCAAATTCCAGGGCGGCCGGGAGCAAGGCACAACCACCACGCTGACGCTGAAAGAAGATGGCGTGTGGGTGCTGGATGCGCATCCGGACAAGCGTGACAAAAAGCGCGCAAAACGCCAGAAAAAGGACGATGGCCTGAACGCCATCGACGTGGGTTAAAGCATGATTCAGGACATCGACAAACGCATCCGCCGTGCGCTATCCGGCATCCGCCAGGCTTTCCGTGGTGTGCTCACCCGGACAAGCAACGCACCCGGCAGCCTGCTGGTACAGGGCGAAGGCCTGGCCGCCGAACCGCTGCAGGATGTGGAGCTGTTCCAGCAGTTTGGCTTTACCTCCAATCCGCCACCCGGTACCGCCATCATCGTGTTACCGATGGGCGGGCGCACCAGCCACGGCATCATCATCGCCACCGAAAACGGCCAGTACCGCGTGCAAGGCCTACAACCGGGCGAAACCGCCATCTTCAATGCCTTTGGTGACACCTTTGTCTTTAAAGACGGCCAGATCGACGGCACCACCAAGACCTTCACCCTGACGGCGACCGAGAGCATGAAATTCGACAGCCCAACAGCCGAGTTCACCGGCGCGGTGACGGTGCAGCAGCAGCTGTCCGGTAATGGGGGGTTGGCGGTTCAGGGCGGAAACGGTGCCACGTTTAGCGGCGATGTGCAGCAGACCGGTGGCAGCTATGTGACGGATGGGGATGTGGTGGCGAGCGGCAAGAGCCTAATGCATCACAACCATCCTGGTGATTCGGGCGGTGTTACGGGCACTCCAAACTAATTCAGCCAACTGTAACGTTGGCTGAATCATTCCATCTAAAAAAGCTCATAAGCGGCGAAAGATACGTGGGTCAACGCCAATGGATCCGACTCACTTCAGGCTTGACCATAAGAACGTTAGCTAGCTCATCATGTAGTTCAAGAAATGCTTGATCATGTGCGGGGTTTGTGAATTTTGTCTTGGACTGGTTGTCTTGACTGTAAGTAAAGAGGTCCGCCGGTACAGTCACATCCCACCCTTGGCGGCGGCGGAACTCTGCAATCAATGACCCAAAGGTAGGTTCTCTGTGTAGGACGTGGCACGATTGGAGATCAAGCAGTTCTTGAGTAACCTCACAGCGAGGCTCTGGCTTGCCACAATGAGCCTGTCTTAGCCGATTGATTTTAGTCTCTACCGCTACGTGACATGCATCACGAAAGTCTTCTTGGATTGTGCCCTTAACGCCATCCACTGCCTTCGGGAGCGAGAAGTCGGTAAAAGTCCCATCAATACGCATAACATAAAAACAAGATGTATTTCCGTGTTCTGGAGAACGATCTTTATAAAAGTGCAGTACTCCGGCTCCTTTTTTTATCGCAGCCTCGTGGTGATTTTCGAGCAAAGCAAGCAACGCTGCGTGGTGCGCTGCATCTTCTACTTTTTGCTTATCTACATACTGATCAGAGATGTTGCGGAAGAAACCTTTCGCACTTGTCTTCGTTTGGAACTCCAGACCCTCACCCAAATATACCTTCTTCGCCATCTTCCTCTCCCGTGACAATGATTAGTGCATATTATTTACACCTGTAACATGTAAGAGCGCAAGACTTGCTACGTACCAAAAGTACTGAAGCCCTTCCACTCCGCCCACCCCTACCATGCCCATCACACTGCAGGGCATGGACGCCTTACTCTCCCCCGACACCGCCGATTACACCGGCACCCGCACCGATACCCTGGCCAATGCCGTCTATCTGCGCCTGAGCACGCCACTGGGCAGCTGGTGGGCTGATCCGCTGCTGGGCAGCCGCCTGCACGAGCTGCAACGCGAAAAAGATGTCAGCCGCGTGGCGGTGCTGGCGCGTCAGTACACCGAGCAGGCATTGCAGCCGCTGCTGGATGATGGCCGCACCACGCGCCTTGCCGTGACGGTCGAGCGGCAGCCGGGGCGGCTGGCGTTGCAGGTCGAGGTGGCTGATGCCAGCGGCCGCCACCAGACCTTTACACATGTAGTGGTGGTGGGCTGATGTTTCCCGTTCCCGATTTCGACGCGATCCGCGCCGCCCAGCTGCGCGATATCCGCAACCGCCTGCCCGATGCCGATACCGGCAGCGACAGCGACTGGTTTGTCCGCGCCAGTGCGACAGCCAGCGCCATCGAAGGCTTGTATCAGCATCAGGCCTGGCTGGCGCGGCAGATCTTCCCCGACACCGCCGACGAAGACTTGCTGCTGCAACACGCGGCCTTGCGGGGTCTGTACCCGAAAGCCGCCACGCCAGCAGAAGGCCGGGTGCGGCTGGCCGGCACGGTCGGCACGGCCTTTGCCGCCGGCATCGTGCTCAAGCGCAGTGATGGCCTCAGCCTGCAAACCTTGGCCGCCGGCGTCATTGGCAGTGGCGGTAGCGCCGAGGTGGCCGCCCGTGCGGTGTTGCCAGGCGTGGCTGGCAATACTGCCGCTGATACACCGCTGGTGCTGGTGACGACACCGTCCGGGCTGGATAGCCGTGCTACGGCGCTGGCCCTGGGGGGCGGCACAGACACGGAGTCCGCAGCCAGCTTGCTGGCCCGGCTGCTGGATGTGTTGCGCCGGCCGCCTGCCGGGGGCAATCGCTGGGACTTTCGCCGCTGGGCGCTCGAGGTGCCCGGTGTGGCCGCCGCGTTTTGCTATCCGCTGCGGCGTGGGCCTGGCACCGTTGATGTGCTGGTGACAGCCGATGCCGGCCTGCCTTCAGCCAGTACGCTGGCGGCGGTGCAGGCTTATATCGAGGCGCGCCGGCCGGCGGGCATGCAGGACGTCAAGGTTCTGGCCCCGGTGATCCGCACTGTGAATTTTCGGGTGGCGCTGCGTGTAGCCGGCCAGCTGGCCGACTATCAGGCCACCGTCCAGCAGCAGCTGGCGGGCTGGATGGCACAGCTGGCACCGGCGGATGACGTGATCAAAAGCCAGGCCGAGGCGCTGATCAGCACCATTCCCGGTGTGATCGACCGCGCAGTGCTGGAGCCGGCCACCAATATCAGCGCGCTGAACAATGACAGCACGGTCGAGTGGTGCCAGTTGGGCAACGTGGTGGTGGTGCCCTTATGAGCCATGCCCGCCTGTTGGCCAGCCTGCTGCCACCGCTGAGTTATGCCACTGAAGCCCCGTGCCTGAAGGCTGGCCAAGTGGCGGAAGGTGCCGCCCTGGACGCCGCGCAGGCCAGTGCCCGCGCCATGCTGACCGACCAGCCCTGGCTATTGGCCGACCCGCGTTTGCTGGCCGACTGGGAGCGGGTGCTGGCGATCACGCCGGCCGCCACAGCCACCACCGCCGAGCGGCAGCAACAGATTCGCGTGCGCCTGCTGGCCACCGGTGGCCTGACGCTGGCGTACTTCAAAAAACTGCTGGAAGCCAGCGGCTACAGCGTCTTGCTGGACGAGCCGCGCGGTTTTCGGGCCGGCGAGCATAGTGCCGGTAACCGCCTCTACGCCCCGGCTGCCGTGCGCTTTTACTTCCGCATCCGCCTGCGTCGCAATGGCCAGCCTGTGAGTGCCAGCGACAAGGCAGCACTGGCCGCGTGGCTGGAAGACATCAAACCGGCCTACAGCCACTTCGATATCGAGGACTAGACATGAAGCGCATCGATACTGCCGATGGCAAGTTCAACGATGGCGACCCGTTTGCCGGCGTGCAGGGCACGGTTGTCACCGCTGCATGGCTCAATGCTGTGCAGGAAGAGATTCTCACCGTTATCACCCGTGCCGGTCTGACGCTGTCAGCGAGTCCGGATCAGCTGGCTAATGCGATTGATGGTTTGTTGGCCGCTCACCGTACACAAAGCAATGCGCTTTATGCAGCCAAGACCCTGCCGGTTGCCAGCGAGGTATTGCGCGGCATTGTCGAGCTGGCAAGTAATGCCGAAGCATTGGCGGGTGCAGATACCAGCCGTGCCGTGACGCCGGCTTCGCTGGCTGCTGTTGTGGCAGCCCACCTGGCTGCTATCGACCCGCATCCGCAATATCGCGATGCCAGCAATCTTAATGCAGGTCAGATTGCGGCCACATTACTGCCAGTGGCCTCTGTCCCTCTGCGATCAACCAATATTGTGGCAGGTACGGATCTGAACACGATTCTGGAGCCGGGTTTTTACACCCAGACCGCTAACTCATATGCCCAAAGCGGCAGCAATTACCCGGTTCCGAAGGCTGGCTCATTAGTGGTTCAGCGCGCTGCCGGGATAACCCAGCAGTATTTCACTTACAACGATGGCGCACCGGAGGTTTACTTCCGGGCCATGTATGAGTGGCCTGCCGGCAACGTCAAATGGTCGCCGTGGAACCGGATTATTCATAGCGCAAACGCGAACGAGATGATCCGGACGCCCGCTGCCCGCTTTTACTTTGCCCATTGCTGATTACAGGAGATCTCTATGCCATCCGGCGTATTTTTTGCAGGCATTGCGCCTGCCGGCCAGCTGGTCGATACCGGGCTGGTGCCTGCTGGTCGATACCGGGCTGGTGCCTGCTGGCACCGTGCGCACCGTTACCATTCGCATTACTACCGACTATGTTCCGGTCGATCTGCAACTGTATGCGGGGCCAACGGTTACTGCCGACCGCGCACGCCGATTGGAACCCAGAAAACTGACCATCAAACCAAATGGCCTGTACCTGCTGAGCGGTGAAGTCATCGGCGCGGGTGAGCGCGTGGTGGTGCAGGCATCCGCCGAGTGCGTGGTACGCATCACCGGCTTTGAGGAGATGGCATAAATGGTGGCAAGACTGATCAGCCCGCAAGGGAGCGATATCCCGTTTGCTGTCTTGCCGGGGCAAGACATTTACGGCACGGGTCGGGTACGGGTGTTTACTTCTACCGAGAGCTTTATCGCCACTACAGATCGCGCCCGCGTGTCGTGCATCGCCCCCGGTGGTCGCAGTGGCAACAGCGGAGCCAGCGGCAATGGCATTGACGGGGCCAGTGGTGGCTCGGGTGGTGGCGGCGGTGCGGGTGGTGGTGGCGGCTTTGCTCAAGCGGAAATTGGCCTCGTCGTTGGCGATGCCTACACCGTGACGGTGACGCCAGCCGGCACGGTCTCGTTTTCAAACCTGATCAGTGCGACAGCCGGTTTGGCTGGCACCAACGGGGCGGCTGGCACCGCAGCGAGCAGTGCCACGGTTGCCGGCAAGGGAGGCGCTGGCGGTGTCGGTGGCAATGGCGGTACGGGTGCTGGCGGCCAGATCAACCGCCAGGGTGGTAAAGGCGGCAATGGTGGCGCGGGCGTGGATGGCATTGTCGATAGCGTGGGCTACGCCCCTGCCCAGTCGGGTGGCGGCGGCGGTGGCGGCGGTAGCAGCGGCCTGGACGGTGGTCAGGCGGGCGGCAACGGTGCGCCAGCCACGCGGAATTCAGATGCCAATTCGACCGCAGCAGGACAGCCAGGGGGGGGGCGGCGGCGGTGCCGGCACCGGTGGCGATGGCGGCCATGCGGCCACCAGTACCTCTGGCGCGGGTGGTGGTTCCGGTGGCTCGGCCACAGGTGCCCAGCCGGGCGTCAATATCTCGGGCAACAGCACGGGAGAAAGCGATATCTACGCCTTCAGCCCACGCTCGCCGGTAGATATGGCATGCCGGGGTGCTGGTGGCACGCTGACGCAAAAGCCGGGTAGCGGGGGCGGCTCGGCAGGTGGCAGTAGTGGCGATGTCGGCATTGCCGGTATCGGTGCCGGGGCTGGCGGTAGTCCGGGGGCCACCGGGCAAACCCAGCAAACCAATGGCAATAACAATGTGACAGCCGCACCAGGTGTGGCCGGCATCGCGGTGCGTACTGTCCCTGGGCTGGGTGGTGGCGCGGGAGCACCCGGAGGTGCCGCCGGGCCAGGGGCGGGCAACCGGATTGACGGGGGTATCCCGCTGGCCGGTGCCGGCGCGGCGGGTGCCAGTGGCCAGCCGGGTGGCTTGGGCTGTGTCGTCGTCGAGTTTTAAAGGAGAACCATAATGGCCAAAGCGTGGATGATTGACGGTGTAGTACACGATGTCGTGCGGGGCGACCCGGTGGCGCTACTGCACCCGGACATTGCTGTTTACTACGACACCGATGTGGCGGATACGGTGCAGCCTGGCGCAAAGTTGATCGACGGCGAGTGGGTCAATCCCGCTGTCGAGGTGCCAATGCCCGATACGCCAGTAGTGCCGCCAGTGAAAGTCTCGCCGGTCGAATTCCGCTTGCTGTTCACTGCGCAAGAACGGGTAGCGATCAATGCGGCCCGTGCGACCGATCCGGTGATTGATGACACCTACAGCATCATCGAAGACCCGCGCCTGACGCATGTCGATCTGGGCCTACAGTCGACACGCGATGCGATTGACTACCTGATTGCCAAGGGGCTGGTCGATCCGGCCCGGCGTGACGCGATTCTGCTGGGGGCCTTGCAATGAGCCGCGTCTATCTGCTGCTGTTATATCCGCTGTGCGTTCTCGCCTCGGTATTAGCGGCGCTACGCATGGCCTGGGCGATTGCAGCCAATCCGCAGCGCGCCTGGCGTTTGGCGGTGGCGCATGACCAACTGGCCAATGCAGCAGCCAACGGCGATGAGGATGAGACCATCAGCAGCCGTGCCGGCAAGGCGAAACGTGCCGGCCGCCGCTGGGGCTGCGTGCTCTGTGGTCTGCTCGACCGGCTAGACCCGCAGCACTGTGACAAAAGCATCGAAGAAGACGAAGGGCAACAGCCAGGCGTCTGAATCAGAGAGACAGCGACCGGGCGGGTGCTACGAACACCCACCCAGACAGCTGACCCGCAGAGATAGCCTGCAAGTCAACCCGAGGCTGCCGCCTTCAGCGCTGAAAGCGCGGCAAGTTTAGCGGTTTTTTTGACACTTGCAGATGAAAAACGACATCCGTTGCGGTGCATGCCATCGCAAACTGGCAGAAGGCCAGTACATCACCCTCAGCATCAAGTGCCCGCGTTGCGGCACGCTGAATCACCTGAAGGCCGAGCGCCTCGATCAAGAGCACCACCGAGTGCCGCAACCTGGAGAATGTCATGGACGCCAGTCCCATCATTCCTTGGCTGGGCGGCAAACGACGCCTGGCTGACAAGCTGTTCCCGCTGTTCCCGCCGCACGAGTGTTATGTCGAGCTGTTCTCCGGCGGGGCAGCCCTTTACTTCTTGCGGCAAGTGCCTGCGCCGGTCGAGGTGCTTAACGACGTCAATGGCGAGTTGATCAACCTGTATCGGGTGGTGGCCAACCATCTGGAAGAGTTTGTCCGCCAGTTCAAATGGGCACTGAGCAGCCGCGAGGTGTTCAAGTGGCAACAGCAGACCCGCCCCGAGACGCTGACCGACATCCAGCGCGCGGCACGCTTCTTCTACCTGCAGCACCATGCTTTTGGCGGCAAGGTCGACGGCCAGAGCTATGGCACCGCGACGACCGCGCCGATGTTCAATCTGTGCCGGATCGAAGAAAACCTCAGCGCCGCCCATTTGCGGCTATCCGGCACCAATATCGAGAGGCTGTCGTGGCAGGACTGCCTGAAACGTTACGACCGGTCGCACACCTTCTTCTACGCCGATCCGCCATACTGGCAGACCGAGGGTTACGGCGTAGCCTTCGAGCTTGACCAGTACCTGCAGCTGGCCGAAGCGATGCGGACATGCAAGGGCAAGGTGATGGTCAGCATCAACGACCACCCCGACATTCGCGAGGCGTTCAAGGGATTCTGGATGGAAGGACTGGACATCAAGTACAGCACCGGCAACGTCCAGGGCAAGCCACAAACCAGCCGGGAGCTAGTCATCACCAATTGGGAGCCGCAGACAATGGGCGGCCTGTTCTAACGCCTAAACAAAAAGCCCTGCCAAAGAGCAGAGCTTGTGCCAAATCCCCCGCAAAACGGGCTATCGGCGGTGTGCCAAAACAATCGCAAAACTGTGCCAAATCGCGCGCAAGGCTACAGTATGTGCCCCCTGTGTGGATGCCCCCTTTTATGCCCCCCGAGACGGGGGCATGTCAAGACACGCTATGACACGTCGTGAGAAAAGAAAAAACCCCGAAAGCTAGTGCTGTCGGGGTTTTTGAGTCTTCATGACACGTCATGAAGTGTTTGTTTGGTGGAGCCGGCGGGAATCGAACCCGCGTCCGGAAATCCTCTACGAAGAGTTCTACATACTTAGTCGTGTCATTTGGATTTAACCGCTATCACGCCGACGGACAGGCTGGATATTGGCGAGTTACCTTAAGTTTGATACCCAACCAAGTAACCCGATTGAGTACGATCTGATGTTAAGTGACTCTGCGGAGGTTGCCCTCACAGCCCATCAGCAAACTGCTGCAGAGTCCAGCCTTAAGCGGCTAGAGCGTAAGTTTCGTCGTTTGCGACTATATATTTTCAGCGTTTTACGGGGTAACTGAAATCCCGGTATGCCCTCATCCGCTTTGCAATCCCCGTCGAAACCAGGTCGGCCCCAGATGTGAGAATTGAAGTATAACTTGAAATGCCCGTGGATGCTAGCCGGCTGGCGATGTGTCTTCGTTTAGCCGGTTGGCAAGTACGGCATTGTCGCGGCCGGCCTTTTTGGCGCTGTATAGCGCGCGATCGGCTTCTTCGTAGAGTGCTCGCGCACTGGATTGCTTGTCGGGTATCTGACTGGCGATGCCGATGCTGACGGAAACACGCCCCAGCGGGCTCTTCTCGTGAGGCAGCTGCAAGCTCAACAGCTCGTGTCGTAACTCTGCGGCCAACCTTTCTGCCTGGGTTTCGTCATGCCTTGCCGCCAGAATGGCAAACTCTTCACCGCCGATGCGCGCTGGCAGCAGGCTGTCGTGCCGGCAGACTTTCTGCATGACGCTGGCCAGGGTGCGCAGTGCATCATCGCCAGCGGCATGGCCGTAGTGGTCGTTGAAGCGTTTGAAGTGATCGACATCAACCAGTAGCAAGGAGAGTGGCAGTTCGTTGTGGCGGCATTCTTGCAGGGTCAACAGGAAGCGGTCGTCAAACTGGTGGCGGTTGGCGAGGCCAGTGAGCTTGTCGGTGAAGGCCAGTCGCTTGAAATGATTGTGTTGCAGCAGCTGATTGAGGACGCTGCTTAGCGGTATCAGCAGGGCAAGCGAGGCGAGAGGCAGGTAGTAATGCCAGAGGTATTGCAGCGCCATCATGCCGGCGATCAAAGCTGCACTGACGGCGAGTGCGGCCAACATCTGGCGTTTTCGTGGCCGTCTTAGGCCCAGGATTTCCCAGGCGGTGGCCAGCAGAAAGATGATGGCGGCCGTGATGGGCGTGCTGACTTTCTGTAGCGTGCTGTTTTGCTGGATGGCCTGTGCGGTGGCTGCCTGGATACTGACACCGTTAACACTATTGTCATTGCCAAGAATCGGCGTTTGGTAGCGATCGCCGAGCCCGCCGGTGGTTACGCCAATAATCACGGTCTTGCCTTGTAACGCGCTGACCGGACCACTGCTGTCGAGCACATCAACAATGGAGATGGTCGGATAGCCCGTGCTGCCCAGCAGGTGAGGCAGAATGCGCTCGTCACGGTTTATCCATTCTGCTGTGCGCAGATTGCTGACCAGACTGTCAGTTTTGGGGGTGTTGCCCGAAAGCAGGGCTGCAAAAGCCGGCAGGTGGGCGCTGCCGATGCCGCTGGCAAGATAGGTGCGGCGAATCTGGCCGTCAGGGTCTGCGGGGTAGTCAATGATGCCTACCCCTTTGGCGGCGCGGGCAAACTGCGGCAAGGGCAGGGTTTCCTGCAGCTGACCGTTATTGTTTTCGGCAATGGCGGGCAGATAGACGTTGCCATGCGTGCGTATGGCTTGGGCTAGCGTGATGTCAGATTGAGGGGAGGTCGAGGCTTCGGCCAGCACCAGATTGACGCCGAGCTGGCGTGCACCTTGCAGCTTGGTGATGGATTCGGCCAGCAGCTCGCGCGGCCAGGGCCAGCGTCCCAGCCGACTCAGACTCTTTTCGTCAATCGCGACGATGACGATTTCTTCGCTGGGCGTGTTTGCCATGGCCGAAGCCAGGTGATCCTGCAACCACCACTCGAGGCGGTTGAAAGGTAGCAGGCTGCAAAGCACGGCGATGCCGGACAGCAGGAGTAGCGGGAGCTTGCGTGGGGCGCCGGGCATGATCAGTCGATGGTGAGTGTGCGTTGCGGTTCGCGGCCAACGTAGCCGTTAGCGCCGTTGATCAGCACTGTCAGCCGGTAGTTGCCTGGAAAGAGTGGCTCGCTCATCGCCCAGCTGGCATTGGTGGACTGCAAAACAATATCGGCCTCCTTGCGCGTCAGGTTCTCGATGCGCAGCTCGTAGCTGGCCTTGGCCAGCGGATACTCGCGCCCTTTGAAGCGCAGCAGGTGGTGTCTGCTGGCGCGCCAGAAGCCTTGTTCGGCATGGATGGCAAATGTCCGGCTGAATGGGCCGGCTTGGGATTGTTCATCCAGTGTGGCTACGCGCCAGTACCAGGTGCCTGCAGCCGGTAGTTGATGCTGGTATGTGGGTGAGTCGAGCGTAATCTGGCTGGCATCGCGCATGTCGGCGTTGGCCGAGATTTGCAGCAGGTAGCGCCGTTTTTGCTCGCCGGCCAGGCGGATGTTCATTTCGCGACCTTGCAGCTTGTCGCCATCTTGCGGCGCAACAATCAGCGGTGTGGCCGGCTGGCTGCGCAATTCGAACTCTCGCTCGACAGGAATGCCCTGCAGGCCATCGGCCTGGCGGCTGCGCACCGCCAGCAGATACTTGCCATCCATCAGTGGTGGATAGTAATAGCCGTGATCGCGACCGGAGTCGTCGATGATCTGGCGCTTGGGTGATTGCCGCGTCAGGGTGACCTGATAACCGGCCATGCCTGCTACCTCGGGCCAGGTGAGTACTGGCGGATTTTCGTTTTGCAGGGCTGCAATGCCGTCAAGAATTGGCGGCATCGGCAGTGGCTGGCTTTTGCCCGGTGGCTGGCCAGCGATAGTGACATTGCCTTCGCCGCCTTGCAGCTGTTGCGCGGCTTCACCGGCATTGACACCAACCAGTCCGCTGGCGACTTCGGTAGCCGAGCGGCCCGGCTGATCGATATTCACGCGGAAGCGGGTGCCGCGTACCGCGGTGACAGCGCTGGGGGTGGCAATATCATGCCGCGTCGGCATCAGCGGGTTTTTCAGGATGATGTTTTCAACGCTGCCCTGTTGCAGCAACAGCAGATTACTGTTGGCCGCCGTGCTCGGGAAGTGGGTGGCGGTCTGCACCTTGAGTCTGGCTTGCGAGCCAAGGCTGATCAGGCTGCCATCTTCCAGAATCAGTTTGAGCGCACTCTGGGCGCCGGTGCGGATTTCGCTGCCTGGGGCAAGCTTGAAACGCTGTCCCGGCTTGAGCACTTCGCCGGCAATGTCGGCGCTGCCGACCAGGTCGCTGACGGTGGCACTGCTGACATGCTGTTTCATCCAGTTAAGCGGAATGCGCAAGGCACTGCCTGCTTGCAGTGCATACGGATTGCGAATACCGTTCTGCTGTTGCAAGGCCGGTACCATGGACAGGCTCTGCAAATGAGTGCGAGCGATGCTCCACAGGTTCTCGCCGCTTTTTACGGTGTAGTACCAGTCGGTATTGGTGTCGGCGTGGGCCAGACCGAAAAAGCTGCTGGCGATCAGTGTGAGGGCGTGCGGCTTGTGCATGTCAGTGTGTCGTCTTTATAAATATCCTGTTTTAATTAATTTAAGCATTGCGCCAGATTAAAGTCCATCATCTTGCTCGGGCAGAATGCTCAGCAAGTCCAATGGTTGCCCGACCCGATAATCTGCCTGCCAGGCTTCCGGCGTATCGCTGTCACTAATATAGCCCCAGTCGGCCAGTACGGTTTTCATGCCGACCACGCGGCCGGCCTGAATGTCGCGCTCGGCATCGCCAACGTACAGACAGTGCTCCGGGGCGATGCCGATTTGCGTGCAGGCATGCAGCATGGGCGCCGGGTCGGGCTTGGGGACGCCCACTGTATCGCCGCTGACCACTACGGCCGGGGTGCTGGCAAAGGGCAGGGCCGGCACCAGGCGATCGGTGAAGCGCATCGGCTTGTTGGTGATGATGCCCCAGGTGATGCCGCGCTCGTCCAGCTGTTCGATTAGGGTATTTACGCCATCAAACAGGATGGTCTCGTCGGCAAAGCTGTGTTCGTAATGATCGAGAAAACGCAGGCGATACTCTTCAAAGCGCGGATGCTCGCGACTAATGCCAAAACCGAGGCTGACCAGACCGCGCGCGCCGTGACTGGCGATCGGGCGCACGGCATCGTAAGGTTGCGGCGGCAAGCCTTCTTCGGCTAGCAGGCGGTTGAGTGCGGCGCCCAGGTCGCGGGCGGTATCGGCGAGGGTGCCGTCGAGGTCGAACAGGACTGCCTTGATCATGTAGGGCTCCGTAAAAACAAAATGCGGCCAACCTTGAAAGGTTGGCCGCAGCAGCATGAAGATTAACGAACGGTCTTGCCGAGGAACAGGCGATAGGCCGGATTGTCGGTTTCGTCCGCCCACGGGTAGCCAAGGTTGGCGAGGAAGTCGGCAAAGTCGGCACGATCTTCCGCCGGCACCTGGATGCCGATCAGCACACGGCCCGAGTCGGCACCGTGGTTGCGGTAGTGGAACAGGCTGATGTTCCAGTTGGTGTGCATGGCCTCGAGGAAGCGTTTCAGCGCGCCCGGACGCTCGGGGAATTCAAAGCGCAGCACGCGCTCGTCTTTCAGCTGTGGCGCATGGCCGCCCACCAGATGGCGGATGTGCAGCTTGGCCAGCTCGTTGTCGGTCAGATCAAGGCCGTCCAGCTCGTTGGCCTGCAGGTCGGCAATGATGCGGCCAACCTCGTCGCGACCGCTGATCTGTACGCCGACAAACACGTGCGCGGTGCCCGGGTCGGCAAAGCGGTAATTGAATTCGGTGATGTTACGGTTGCCGATAATGGCGCAGAACTTCTTGAAGCTGCCCGGCTTTTCCGGAATCGTCACCGCAATGATGGCCTCGCGGCGCTCGCCCAGTTCGGAGCGCTCCGACACATGGCGCAGACGGTCGAAGTTCATATTGGCGCCACAGTTGATGGCGACCAGCGTCTTGCCCTGACAGCCTTCGCGCTCGATATAGGCCTTGGCGGCCGCGACGGCCAGCGCGCCGGCCGGCTCGGTAATCGCGCGGGTGTCTTCGAAAATGTCCTTGATGGCGGCGCAGATCGCATCGGTGTCGATCAGCATGATCTCGTCCAGCAACTCGCGGCACAGGCGGAAGGTTTCCTCGCCCACCAGCTTCACTGCCACGCCATCGGCAAACAGGCCCACGTCTTTCAGTTCGACCCGATGGCCGGCCTTGATGGATTGTTTCATCGCGTCGGAATCCACCGGCTGTACGCCGATCACCTTGATATGCGGCTTCAGGCGCTTGATATAGCTCGCCACGCCGGCGGCGAGGCCGCCACCACCGATGGCCACGAATACCGCTTCGATATCGCCGGGGTGCTGGCGCAGGATTTCCATGCCGATGGTGCCCTGGCCGGCAATCACGTCCGGGTCGTCAAACGGCGGGATATAGGTTTTGCCGGTTTCGGCGACCAGCTTCATCGCATGCTGGTAGGCGTCGCTGAACGATTCGCCCGACAGCACCACTTTGCCGCCGCGGCGGGTTACGCCGTCGATCTTGATTTGCGGCGTGGTGGCCGGCATCACGATGGTGGCTTCACAGCCGATCTTGGCGGCAGACAGGGCCACGCCTTGGGCGTGGTTGCCGGCGCTGGCGGTAATCACGCCACGTTCGCGCTGTTCGGCTGTCAGCTTGGACATCTTGTTATAGGCGCCGCGCAGCTTGAAAGAGAATACCGGCTGCAGGTCTTCACGCTTGAGCAGAATGGTGTTGCCGGTACGGCGGCTGAGGTTGGCCGCATGATCCAGCGGGCTCTCGATAGCGACATCGTAGACGTTGGCGGTGAGGATGCGCTCCAGGTAGTCGTTGGGTTTCTGCATGGTGATCACTTTGTCGGTAGTTTTTTCATTTTGAAGGAACAGATTAGCAGGAAGGCGGTCTGCACGGGAAGCGCCGTTGGCATTGCATGCTGCAACGCACGATGCTCTTCACATGCCGAAACAGTTTTCTGTAAGTACGACGGGGCTGACAGCCGCCCCGGTCGGGGTAGAGCATGTATAATGCAGGCCAATTTTTTCCGAAATTCACCGCCCACCTACGTGTTGCCAATGAAAAAGATGCTTTGCGCGCTGCTAAGCGCGACCGTCACGCTGACTGCCACCCTGCCTGCCCACGCTGCCTTTGTGCCGCCAGTACCGGAAATCGCCGGCAAGGCCTACTATCTGCTTGACTACCAGAGCGGCCAGATCATCGCGGCCCGCGATCCGGACATGCGTGTTGATCCGGCGTCGCTGACCAAGCTGATGACTGCCTATCTGACCTTCAAGGCACTAAAGGAAGGTCGCCTGAAGAAAGACCAGCTGCTGACCGTGTCGCCGGTAGGCTGGAAGACCGAAGGCTCGCGCATGTTCCTCGATCCGAAAATCCCGGTATCGGTGGATGACCTGATCAAGGGCATGATCGTGCAGTCCGGCAACGACGCCTGCGTGACGCTGGCCGAAGCGATTGCTGGCACTGAAGAAGTATTCGGCCAGATGATGACGGCCGAGGCCAAGCGTCTGGGGATGAATGCTACCAGCTTCAAGAACTCGACCGGCTTGCCGAATCCCGAGCACTACACCTCGGTGCGCGATCTGGCGACGCTGTCCAGCGCCATCATTCATGACTTCCCCGAGTACTACCCGACTTACTCCATCAAGTCATTTACTTATAACAACATCACCCAGCCAAACCGTAACCTCTTGCTGTATCGTGACCCGAACGTTGACGGCATGAAGACCGGCCATACCGACGCGGCAGGTTATAATCTGATTGCCTCCAGCAAGCGCGACGGTCGTCGTGTGGTGTCGGTGGTGGTCGGTGCGGTCAGCCCCGAAGCGCGTGCAGTAGAAAGCTCCAAGCTGCTGAACTACGGCTTGCAGTTCTTCGAAACGCCCAAACTGTACGAAGCAGGCAAGGAAGTTTCCTCGCTGCCGGTATACAAGGGCAGTGAAGACAAGCTGTCCATCGGTTTTGACAAGGACATTTTTGTCACCGTGGCACGCGGCAATGCGGCCAAGCTGAAAGCCGAAATGACCACCTTGCAGCCGGTGATTGCCCCGATCAAGAAAGGTCAGGAAGTCGGCAAGCTGACGGTGTCGCTGGACGGCAAGGTGCTGTACGCAAGCCCGATTCGCGCGCTGAATGCGGTGGAAGAGGGCGGCTTCTTCAGCCGGCTGTGGGATAGCATCAAGCTGTGGCTGGGCTGGTAAGTCCGGTAGTTTGATCGCGGTTTTATAGAGGGCGGCCCACGGGTCGCCCGTGATTATTTGATTCAGGAAGTGTCATGACTAGCCAGAGTACCGATCTGAAAGACCTGCTCGAATTCCCGTGCCGGTTTCCGATCAAGGTCATGGGTGAGCGCCACCCGGATTTCCAGCCCACCATTTTCGAAGTCGTGCGTGTACACGCGCCGGACCTCGACATGACGCATATCACCGTACGTGACAGCTCCAGCGGCAAATACACTTCGCTGACCGTTACCGTGACGGCGCACTCCAAAGACCAGCTCGATAGCATCTATCGTGCCCTGTCCAGCCACCCGCTGGTGAAGTGGGCGCTGTAAGCGATGAGCCGACTCGTCAAGCATCTGGGCCTCGTCGATTACGAGCCAACCTGGCAGTCCATGCAGGTCTTCACCGATCAGCGTCAGGCAGATACCCCTGACGAGCTGTGGTGTCTCGAGCATCCCCCCGTTTATACTCTCGGCCTTGCCGGCAAGCCCGAGCACCTGATCATGCCGTCCAGCATTCCGGTAGTGAAGTGCGACCGTGGCGGCCAGGTTACCTATCACGGTCCCGGCCAGCTGGTGGTGTACTTGCTGATCGACTTCAAGCGCATGGGCATCGGTGTGCGCGAGCTGGTACGCCGCATCGAGCAATCGGTGATCGACCTCCTGGCCGAGCTGGGCATTACCGCCTATGGCGACGAGAATGCGCCGGGGGTGTATGTGGCGGGCGAGAAGATTGCCTCGCTGGGCTTGCGCATCAAGAACGGTGCGGTCTACCACGGGCTGAGCCTGAATGTGGATATGGATCTCAAGCCTTTCGAGTGGATCAACCCTTGCGGTTACGCCGGGCTGAAAGTCACGCAACTGAAGGATCAAGGCGCTGCGCTTAGCGTGGCCGAAACCGCTGCCCGACTATTGCCTCATCTCGAGCGCAATCTGGCAGTGCAGAAGGAGACAACATGAAACTGGACAACCAGGCAGGTGTGAAGCACAAGGGCGCGGACAAGACCGCGCGCATTCCGATCAAGATCGTGCCGCTGGACGAAAAGCTGAAAAAGCCGGAGTGGATTCGCGCCAAGCTGCCGAATGGCCAGCGCTTCCAGGAAATCAAGCAGATCCTGCGCGAGCAAAAGCTGCATACCGTCTGTGAAGAAGCCACCTGCCCGAATATCGGCGAATGCTTCAGCAAGGGCACGGCTACCTTCATGATCATGGGTGACATCTGCACCCGTCGTTGCCCGTTCTGCGACGTTGGCCACGGCCGCCCGAATCCGCTGGACCCGAACGAGCCCAAGCACCTGGCCGAGACCGTAGCCGCGCTGCGCCTCAAGTATGTGGTGATTACCTCGGTAGACCGCGACGACCTGCGTGACGGCGGTGCCCAGCACTTTGCCGACTGCATCAGCGAAATCCGCAAGCTGTCGCCAAGCACCCAGATCGAAGTGCTGGTGCCGGACTTCCGCGGCCGCCTCGATGTTGCGCTCGACATCCTGGCCCAGAATCCGCCGGACGTGATGAACCACAACCTCGAAACCGCCCCGCGTCTGTACAAGCAGGCCCGTCCGGGTGCCGACTACATCCACTCGCTTGAGTTGCTGCAGCAGTTCAAGCAGCGCTGCCCGGATGTGCCGACCAAGTCCGGCATCATGGTCGGCCTTGGCGAGACCGACGAAGAGGTTTACGAGGTGATGGCCGATATGCGCAAATACGATATCGACATGATCACCATCGGCCAGTATCTGCAGCCGACTGACGGTCACCTGCCGGTATTGCGCTATGTGCATCCGGACCTGTTCAAGCAGTTCGAGAACAAGGCCTACGACATCGGCTTCAAGCATGCGGCAGTCGGCGCGATGGTACGTTCCAGCTACCATGCTGACGTCCAGGCGCACGAAGCAGGCGTAACCGCTTAAGGTTGGCCGCAACCCTTACGGCGCCGCAAGGCGCCGTTGTCATTTCAGAGGCCGGCATCGCCGGTACGGAGAGAAAAATGGTCAGCAATGAAGCGTGGCGCAGTGCCTGCGCCCTGCAGCAGGAAATCGAAAAGCAGCTGCTGCCGGCGGTACAGGCCGCCAAGCTGTGCGTGAAAGCTGGTCCGTTCGAGCGCAGCGTACAGAGCGAGGGCGGCGCAAAGATCGCGCTGGCCAGCAGCCTGCCGCTGATCAAGCGCACCAAGCAGCGCAAGGAATACATCGCCGGCTGGCTGGACATCCAGATCAGCCTGGGCGGCAATGGCGTGCCGCTGCGTGCCGATGGCTCGCCATTCGGGCCGGTGCTGCATATCGCGCACTGGGCCTGCGAGTTTGCCTTCGAGTACGACGCCTATGTCGGCTTCCCGGCCAGCCAGTGGCAGCCGTGGCAGCGCAAGGGCGAGCTGTTGCTGTGGGACGAGAGCGAATCGGCGTATGGCGACGAATGGCTGTACACGCTGGATCTGGCCGCGGTGAATGCCGACAACATCGACCAGCTGCTGCTGATACCGGCGCTGGCGCTGCTGGCGGGCGATCATGCCGCCTTGCCGGCTGACCTGCCGGGTCTGCTGCGTTATCAGGACGTCGCCGACAGCGAAGGTACCGACCTGCGTATCGCAGGCTGAGTTTGCCAAGTCACGAACAAGGGCGATGCCATGCGGCATCGCCCTTGTAGCATCTGGCCAAGCCGGACTATCAGGGTTGGCCGCAAGGCTTGCGGCCAACCTTTGCGCTAGCTGTTGGCAGTGCGGCCAAACCAGCGGCCGGCCTTGCAGCGGCGCGGCCGCATTACCAGATAGTAGGCCAGCGGTATCACGAACAGCGTCAGCACGGTCGAGAAAGTCAGGCCAAACAGGATGCTGGATGCCACCGGCCCGAACAGCAGTGACTTGCCGCCGATGCCGAAGGCCAGCGAGAACAGGCCGGCAATGGTGGTGACCGAGGTGATGATGATGGGCACCAGCCGGCGGCGCGCCGCATAGACGGTAGCGTGCAGGGTGCTGATGCCACTGCTGCGCCGCTCGTTGGCCGCATCAATCAGCACAATGGCCGAATTCACCGCGATACCGGTCAGCGCAATCACGCCATACAGCGTGTACAGGCTGATCGGGTTGCCGGACAGGAACAGCCCCAGCGTCACGCCGGTAAAGGCCAGCGGCACCGTGGTGAGGATCAGGAATGGCTGCCAGTAGCTGCGGAACTGTGCGGCCAGGATAAGGTAGATCAGGCCGATGCCCAGCAGGAACAGCTTGGCCATCGAATCCAGGCTTTCCTGGATGTCATCCAGCTCGCCCGAGAAGTCGAGATCCACGCCGGGATAGCGCTGCTGCATGCCGGTCCAGGCGGCTTTCAGCTGATTGTTGGCCGCAACGGTGTCGGTCTGCGTCTTGTCGAGGTTGGCCTCGATGGTGATGGCGCGGCGCAGCTGATAGTGGCGGATAAAGCCCTTGGATTCGCGCATGGTCGCCATTACCAGATCGCCCAGTGCCACTTCGCCGCCGCTTGGCAGGGCGATGCGGTAGGCCAGCACCTGGCTGACATCATCGAGCGTGCGCGGACTGGCACGCACCACCACATCGACCTTTTCGCCCTTGTCACGCACGCTGGCCACGGTTTCTCCTTCACCGTACAGACGGATCAGCCGTGCAATATAAGCCGCCGACAGGCCGGTGCGCTCCAGTGCTTCGGGGCGCAGTGTCAGCGTCAGCTCGCCACGGCCGGGCACGTCATCATCGGCAAGATCCTTGATGCCGGCGATGCGGCCAACCGCCTGCTTCAGCTCGTCGGTAGCGGCGCGCAGCTGGGCGTAATCATCACCACGCACCTTGACGCTGATCGGTTTGCTGCTGGGCGGGCCTCCGGAGATTTCCAGCACGCTGAGCCGGGCTTCGCCCTGATAGGCAGCAAAGCGCGCACGCACGGCATCGGCAATCTCGGGCGATTCGCGCATATCGCCGCTGCGCGGATTCAGCGAGACCAGCACCTGGCCGTAGCGGTCGCCATACAGCGGCTCGGTATCGGTGAATTTGATGCCGGAATACGAGGTCACCGAGCGCGCGTCGCCATCCTGCAGGGCGGGGCGGATCAGGCGCTCGATGCGCTCGACCTCGGCCTGGGTCTTTTGCAGCGTTACGCCGGATGGCATGTCGACATTCACATAAAACAGCCGGATCGGGTCAAAGGCAAAGAACTGCAGCTTGACGAGGCCGCCGGCCACCATGCCGACCGCGCTGACCATGATCAGTACGCTGGCCGCCAGCGACAGTTTGGGCCAGCGCATTACCTTGATCAGCAGCAGCGAGTAACGCACACGCAGCAGGTGATTGAAACGCTCGCGCCACACCTGCACGCTGGTGCGTCGTTGCAGGTCGGGGCGCAGCGCCATCATGTGCACCGGCAAGATCCAGAACGCCTCGATCAGGCTGATCAGCAGCGCCACGGTGACGACAAAGGGCACCACGAACATGAATTTGCCGAGGATGCCGGGCAGCAGCATCAGCGGCAAAAAGGCGGCGCAGGTTGTCAGTACCGAGGACAGCACCGGCCAGGCCACTTCGCTGACACCGTTGACCACCGCATTCCGCACCGGCTCGCCGCGTTGCAGACGGTAATACACCGCCTCGACCACTACTACGGCATCATCCACCAGCATGCCCAGTGCGATGACCACCCCCAGCAGTACGGTCAGGTTAAGCGTCGAGTCGATCATGTCGACCACAAAAAAAGTGCCAGCCAGCGCAAACGGGATGCCAAGGCCGACCAGCAGGGCGATGCGGCTGCCCAGAAACAGCCAGCACACCAGAATCACCAGCAAGAGGCCGAACAGTGCATTGCTTTCCATCACGCTGATAGCGTGGCGGGTCGGGTTGGTCTGGTCGTCCACCAGCGCCAGCTGCATGCCGAGGCCGGCAAGCTCGGGGTTTTCTGCGGCAATAAAGCTGCGCAGGGTCTCGACCAGCTGCAGGGTGTTGGCGCGGCTTTCCTTGGTGATGGCCAGCAGAATGGCTGGCTGGCCGTTATAGCTCACCAGCTGCGAAATGCGCTCGGTGCCGCGCGCGATGCTGGCCAGCTGATCCAGCTGCTGCTGGCCGCTGGCGGTGTTCACCGGCAAGGCTGCCAGCGTCTCGGGGTCGCTGCTCTTGCCCTCCAGCCGGACCAGCCATTCGCTGTCGGCAACGCGGGTGCGGCCGCCGAGGGTATTTTTCATCCAGCTGGCCACTGCATCCGAGACCTGGGTCGGGTTGCTGCCGGTTGCGGCCAACCTTGCCGGATCAAAGTCGATATGCAGCTGCGGGTCAGCGAGGCCGGTAGTCAGCAGGGTGTCGACGCCTTTCAGCCCCTCGATATCCTGTTTGATGCGCCGCGCCGTGCTGCGTAGCAGCTCGGTGTCGCTGCCGGTCAGCGCCACCATCGCCGTCGGGTAGCCGTTGGAGGTGGTGATCTCCATGATTTTCGGCTCGATGGCATCGGCCGGCAGCTCGGTATTGGCCTTGTTCTGGATTTCGCGGCGCAGCTCGGTCATGCGCTTGTCGAAGTCGGCATCACTGATCTCGTTGAAGCGCACCAGGATGGACGACACATTCTCGCGGCTGTTGCTGGAGACGTATTTGACGTCCTTCACCCCGCGCAAGGCGTCTTCCAGCGGCGAGGTGATGTCCTGCTCGATATCGGCGGCCGAAGCGCCGGGCAGGGCGGTGATGATGGACACCCAGTTGAAGTTGATTTCAGGATCTTGCGCGCGCGGCATGCCGGTATAGCTGAGGATGCCCAGCAACAACACCACGACAAAGGTGATATTGGCCAGCGGATGGTTGCTTAACAGGCGGTCAATGAATCGCATCTCGCCTCCGCATCAAGGTTTTTTGCCAAGGGCAAAGCGGCCTTCGTCAACCAGCCGCGTCTCCAGTGGCCAGTCGACAGTCAATGGCCGGCCGGCTTGCGCCTGTGGCAGCGCGACAAACTGCAGCTTGCCGGCTGTCTCGCGCCAGACGCCACGTTTGCCCTGATATTCGACAATCAGCCGCGCCGGAATCGCCGGTAGCACCGCGCGCCACTGCAGTTGGCCGCTGCTACCGGCCGCCGGTGCCTCGTTCGCCGGGGCAAAAATCACCTCGCGCGTCTGGGTGCGGCTATCAAGCTGCGGGGCAATGCGCAGCAGTTTCAGCGGGTAATCCTTGCCCTGGCTGCGAAACTGCCATTTGCCCGCCTGCTGCAGGCTGGTGATGTCGGCCTGTGGCACGCGTGCGCGCAGCTCGCTGTCGTTTTGCTGGCTCAGACTCAGCAGCACCTGGCCGGGGCTGGCTGTCTCGCCGACTGCGGCCAACCTTTCCTTTACCACCCCATCAAACGGCGCGCGGATCACGGTTTTGTCCAGCGCCAGTCTCGCCTGTGCCAGCGAGGTGCGGGCGATGCTGATTTCGCTGTCGATGACGGCCAGTTCGGTCTCGCGCTGGGCCAGCGCCTGTGCCGAGACAAACTGCGAGTTGCTGAGTGCGCGGGTCTGTTCAAGCTGCAGCCTGGCGAGTTTGCGGCGGTTTTCCTGCAGAAATAGCTGGGCGGCAGCCTGATCGACGGCCAGTCGGTACTGGCGATCATCCAGCTTCACCAGCACGCTACCTTTCTTCACACTGCTGCCCAAGCTTGCCGGCAGGCTGTCGATACGGGCGGAGAGTTCGCTGGTAAGGCGGCTTTCATTTCTGGGGCTGAGCGTGGCCAAGGCCTGATAGTTCTGGAAGCTGGCCAGCTCGGACAGCGGGCGGGTGGTATAGGGGGCTGCATGAATGGCGGGAGCCGCCAAAATCAACCCTGTCAGCAGTGGCTTGAGCATGGTGATTCTCATGGGAAGAGTGGTATTGAAATGGTGTTGGCATGCATTATCCGTTTGTAATCAATGCACTGTCCAATAAATCTGCATATGGTGAAAGATGCCTTAATAAGGCATTAATTTAGATTAATTACATTATGTTTTCTTATTAAATAGAATATAAATCTTGGCTTTGACGTGGTGTTGAGAGCTGTATTTAATGAGAACCCTTCTTGTATGTGGGGTTATCATGAATATCCGATTCAGGCTTGCCTGCCTTGGCGGTTTGGGCGTTGCCGGTGTTGCCATCATCGGCTTGAGCAGCTTTTTCCAGATTCAGCATTTACGCCAGGGCTTGTCCTCGATTGTCGATACCCGCATTCCGCAGATGCAGGAGCTGGCAGAGGTGTCTGAGGACTTTGGCGATAGCCGTCGTATCGCGCTGATGTTCATGACTGAAGTGCGCCCCGAAGAGCATGCCAAGCTGGAAAAGACCTTCGACAAGGAGCTGGGCGAAGCGCGTCAGGGTGTGACTCGCTATATGGCTTCGCTGGAAGAAGGGGCCGAGAAAGTGCAGATGCAGCGCCTCGAGCAGGATTTGCAGAACTACGAAGCCGTGGTGCGCGAGATTTTCCGCTTGCAGCGTGGCGGTTTGCCGGATGAAGCCAAGGCCAAGGCCTATGATGTGCGGCCGTTTGCCAATGGTGTGACTGAAACAACCCAGCAGCTGAAAGAGCAAAAGCTGCAGTACATCGAGACCGCCAACGCCGAGATGCTGGCCAATGCCGAGCGTGCGGTGCGTTATGGCATCGCGATCTCGCTGCTGTTTACCCTGTTGCTGGCGGTGATTGCCGTTTGCCTGGCGCGCAGCATCAGTGCGCCGATGTTGTCTCTGCGCAAGGCGATGCAGCGCATTGCCGCCGATCTCGATCTGGGCCAGCCGGTGAAAATCGTGCGTCAGGACGAGATTGGCAGCACGGTTGAGGCCTTCAACCAGCTGCAAGCGGTGCTGCGTGACAATCTGCAGCAGATGCAGGGCCTGGGCCGCAGTGTGGCCGACGAGGCGCAGAGCCTGCATGGTCAGGCCGGCAATATGTTTAATGCGGCGGGCGAAACCAGTCAGGCCGGCAGCAGCATGGCCGCGACGGTAGAAGAAATCGCCACCAGCATCCAGCAGGTAGCAGACAGTGCGGCCAACGCCGATATGCTGGCCAGCCGTGCCGGACACGCGGCGGTAGCCGGCAACGACAGTCTGGGCGACAGCATCGCCTGCCTGTCCGGCATGGCCAAGCAGGTGCAGTTGTCGGCCGGCCGTATCGACAGCCTGAAGCTGCGTGCCAGCCAGATTGGCCAGACGGTCGAGCTGATTCGCGATATTGCCGACCAGACCAATCTGCTGGCGCTGAATGCCGCCATCGAAGCGGCCCGCGCCGGCGAAAGCGGCCGCGGTTTTGCCGTGGTAGCCGATGAAGTGCGCAAGCTCGCCGAGCGCACCACGCGCGCCACGGTGGATATCGCCACCACCATCAATGCCGTACAGCAGGAAACCGCCGACAGCGCCCAGCTGATGCAGCAGGCCGTGAGCATGGTGGATGAAGGCGTGGCGAAAGCGGGTGTGGCGTCCGACGCGATGCAGCAGTTGTTGCAACAATCGGCCGAAGTGCAGCAGCAGATCAGCCACATCACCTTGTCGATGCGCGAGCAGTCTACCGCGCTGGCGCTGATCAGCAACGATATCGAACGCATGGCCGGCCTTGCCGACAGCAGCCATGGTGTGGCCGCCGGCCTGAATGCCAGCAGCCAGAGCCTGGGCCAGCATGGCGAGGCACTGCGCAATTTGCTGGCGCGTTACAAGCTGTAAACCCAGTCCGCCAAATGAATGCGGCCAACCTTGCGGTTGGCCGTTTTTTTTGTCCCTGATTGCCCTTGTCGCGGTGAGTGATCTTCTTGTGGAAGTCTTTGGCAGTAACGGCAGCTGGATTCTTGCCGTGGCTACCGCTGCTTGTGGCAGCGGTACTGCGCGGGGGATGTGTCTACTTTATCGCCTGGCATGCTGAATAGGCTTTGTATTCACGCGCTAATCAGCATTCAATCAAGAAAATTGTTCTTCATTAATTGGATTATTCGGGTAAATCTTCTTTATTGTGTTTTTTGGCGGAATCAACGTTCCGTTTTTGCTGGCGTAGCCGTCGCTTATCGAGTGCAATAGAAAAAATCAAACAATCCAAAAAGAATGTTTAATTAGATTAATATATCGGCCTGCGGCATCATGCACTCCATCGACAACGCCACGGCGTTAGCAACCACCAAGCCAACAAGGAGTGACACATGTCCATCATCAACAGCCAAGTTAAACCATTCGCCAGCAAGGCTTTCCACAACGGCCAGTTCATCGACGTAACTGAGCAGACCCTGCTGGGCAAGTGGTCCGTAGTGTTCTTCTACCCGGCCGACTTCACCTTCGTTTGCCCGACCGAGCTGGGCGACCTGGCTGATCTGTACCCGGAATTCCAGAAGCTGGGCGTGGAAATCTACTCCGTTTCCACCGACACCCACTTCACCCACAAGGCGTGGCACGACACTTCCGACACCATCAAGAAGATCCAGTACCCGATGCTGGCTGACCCGACTCACCTGATCTCCCGCAACTTCGGCGTGCTGATCGAAGAAGCTGGTCTGGCTGACCGTGGCACCTTCGTGATCGACCCGCAAGGCAAGATCCAGATCGTTGAAATCAACGCCGGTGGTGTTGGCCGCGATGCAGCCGAACTGCTGCGCAAGGTAAAAGCTGCCCAGTACGTTGCTGCTCACCCAGGTGAAGTTTGCCCGGCCAAGTGGAAAGAAGGCGATGCGACGCTGGCGCCGTCCCTTGATCTGGTAGGCAAGATCTAATTTTTGCGGCGCTTCGTCCCGATAGCTTTGTCGGCGGCGCGGCGCGGGGGCTTGCCGTACTTCATGTACTGTCAGCGCCCCCGCTTGCTTGCCTTCGCGCTCTCGGGCCGAATCAACCACGAAAATCCCCAGGCAATGCCTGACACCCGACATTCAATGCCGGGTGCCCCGGAAAGCGGCCTTGCGGCCAACCCTGGCTTTGATGAAGCCGCTTTCCCGGGTACCCGTACCAAGGAGAACAAAATGCTGGACGCCAATATCAAAGCCCAATTGCAAAACTATCTGACCAATCTGCAGCACCCGATCGAGCTGGTTGCTAGCCTGGGTGGCGGTGCCAAGGACGAAGAAATCCGCAGCCTGCTGGCCGACATCGCCAGCCTGTCTGATAAAGTCAGCGCCCGTTTTGATGGCAACGATGCGCGCAAACCGTCCTTCACTGTTGGCCGCAGTGGCGAAACCGCCGCTCGCGTGCAGTTTGCCGGTGTGCCGATGGGCCACGAATTCACCTCGCTGGTGCTGGCGCTGCTGCAGGTTGGCGGCCACCCGTCTAAGGCCGGGCAAGAGCTGATCCAGCAGGTGAAAGACCTGCAAGGTGAATTTACCTTCGAGACGTACATCTCGCTGTCGTGCCAGAACTGCCCGGACGTGGTGCAGGCGCTGAACCTGATGGCCGTGCTGAATCCGGCTATCCGTCACACCATGGTGGACGGAGCCTTGTTCCAGGACGAAGTGACTAGCCGCCAGATCATGTCGGTACCGACCGTTTACCTGAACGGTGAAGTCTTCGGCCAGGGCCGCATGGGTCTGGAAGAAATCGTCGCCAAGCTCGATACCGGCGCGGCAGCGCGTGAAGCCGAAAAACTGGCGCAGAAAGACGCGTTTGACGTACTGGTAGTCGGTGGTGGCCCGGCTGGTGCTGCGGCCGCGATCTACACCGCGCGCAAAGGCATCCGCACCGGCGTAGTCGCCGAGCGTTTTGGTGGCCAGGTGCTGGACACCATGAGCATCGAAAACTTCATCTCGGTGAAAGAGACCGAAGGCCCGAAACTGGCAATGGCGTTGGAGCAGCACGTCAAGGAATACGAAGTCGACGTGATGAATCTGCAGCGTGCCAGCAAGCTGGTTGCCGCCAGCGAAAGCGCGAGCGGCCTGACCGAGATTCAGCTGGAAAGCGGCGCGACACTGAAAGCCAAATCGGTGATCATCGCCACCGGTGCGCGCTGGCGCGAAATGAATGTGCCGGGCGAAAAGGAATACCGCAACAAGGGCGTGGCTTACTGCCCGCATTGCGACGGCCCGCTGTTCAAGGGCAAGCGCGTGGCGGTGATTGGCGGCGGTAACTCCGGCGTCGAGGCGGCGATTGATCTGGCCGGTATCGTATCGCACGTAACCTTGCTGGAATTCGGTGATGCCATGCGTGCCGACGCCGTGCTGCAAAACAAGCTGCGCAGCCTGCCGAATGTGACGGTGATCCTGCAGGCGCAGACCACCGAAGTGACTGGCGATGGCAGCAAGGTCAACGGTCTGTCCTACACCGACCGCGTGTCCGGCGAGGCGCGTCATATCGAACTCGAAGGCATCTTCGTGCAGATCGGCCTGCTGCCGAATACCGACTGGCTGAAAGGTACGGTCGAGCTGTCCAGCCGTGGCGAGATCATCACCGGCCGCCATCAGGACACCAGTGTGGCCGGCGTGTTTGCCGCCGGTGACGTCACCGACGTGCCGTACAAGCAGATCATTATCGCCATGGGCGAGGGTGCCAAGGCCGCGCTGGGCGCGTTCGATCACCTGATCCGCAGCAGCGCACCGGCCGCCTGACCAATACGCAGAATCCTGTTTTCCTCCATTTGCCCCGTGCTTTCAGCCGGGGCCTTTTTGTTTTTGCCTTGCGGCCAACCGTGGGCAAGGCTAGCAAAGCTAGGCCGCAAAAAAAACGGCTGCCGGACTCGCGTCGGGCAGCCGTCTTGCCAGCAGCAGACAATCAGATACGGCGCATCTTGAACTGCTTGGCCTTGATGCGGCACTGGCTGAAGCGCTCGAACGCCCAGTCGATGATGTCGCGATCCAGCGCCACATAAGTGCGCATCTCGGACACGCTGATCTTGCCGACCTGCTGTTTTTCCAGCCCGCACTCGACAGTCAGTGCGCCCAGAATATCGCCCGGACGCAGCTTGTCACGCTTGCCGCCGGCAATCTCCACCATGCACATCGGCGGCAGCAGCGGGCCGCCCGGCGCCGGTTTCAGCTTGCTGGCGTCGTCCCACGGCAGCGGGCTGCCCTGATACGCCTCGATCATGCCCAGACGTTTTTCATCGCGTGCCACCGCCAGCGTCATGGCAATGCCGACGTTATCGACGCGGCCGGTGCGGCCGATGCGGTGAATGTGGACTTCCGGATCGTGCGCCACATCAACGTTGATCACCAGATCCAGATCCTTGATATCGAGGCCGCGTGCGGCGACATCGGTGGCCACCAGCACGGTGGCGGACTTGCTGGCAAAGCGCACCAGCACCTGGTCGCGGTCGCGCTGTTCCAGGTCGCCATACAGCGCAATCGCCGAGAAGCCGGCATCTTGCAGCGCCTCGACCAGCGTCTTGCATTGTTCCTTGGTATTGCAGAAAGCCACCGCGCTTTGCGGGCGCACATGCTGCAGGATGCGCGCCACGGTGTCGAACTTGTCTTCCGGCGTCACCTTGTAAAACCATTGCTCGATCTTGCCGGCGTCGTGCAGCGACTCGACGCGCACTTCCAGCGGCTCGCGCATGAACTGGCGTGCCAGCTCGCGGATATTATCGGGGTAGGTGGCGCTGAACATCACCGTCTGGCGGCGGCGCGGACAGGCGCGGATGATGCCGACGATCTCTTCGATAAAGCCCATGTCCACCATGCGGTCGGCCTCGTCCAGCACCAGCATGCTGATACCGGCCAGCTGCAGCGTGCCGCGTGACAGGTGATCCTGCAGGCGGCCCGGCGTGCCGACAATGATGTGCGCGCCGTGTTCCAGCGAGGCAATCTGCGGCCCCATCGGCGTGCCGCCACACAGCGTCACCACCTTGATATTGTCGATGCCGCGCGCAAGGCGGCGGATTTCCTGCGCCACCTGATCGGCCAGCTCGCGCGTCGGGCACAGCACCAGACCTTGCGCGGCAAACCAGCGCGGGTTCAGCTGTTCCAGCATGCCCAGCGCAAACGCCGCGGTCTTGCCGCTGCCGGTCTTGGCCTGGGCAATCACGTCGCGGCCATCCAGAATCGCCGGCAGGCTGGCAGCCTGAATCGCGGTCATCTGGTGGTATTCAAGAGTGGCGAGGTTGTCGATCAGCGCCTGCTGCAATTTCAGGCTGGCAAATTTTTCTTTTTTCACAATGACTTGTCTGCATTTGGCAAGGCGGGGAGTGTAGCACCACCGCGCCTTGCGGCCAACCTTTGCAAGCCGCGTGATGAACACTGGCTGGGTGGGGCAAGCAGCCCCGCCTGAGTGGGTACTTGTCAGGCTTGTGTGGCCGAAACACGCGCTAGATAAGGCTTGCTGACAGCTGCATGAGGAGATAGGCACAGCCGGCGCTGTGTTATGCACACCGACACGGGCCTACGGGCGAATTGCAGCGAAAAACAGTCCCGCATGGATGTGTACTTGCCAGCAGGCACGGGCATCATCGCCTTGCATGTCATGTACATATCGAAATATGATGCCGAGTCATACACATCAACCAAGGAAATAGACACCTGAACAGGTGTCTATTACACGTTAGAAGGTTGCTGTCAGGTGGGTTTCTTCGGCTGGCGGCGACTTGCCAGCTTGGCGCTTCGTCATGCAGCTTGGGCTGCCATTTGCAGACTTGCTGCGTCGGACGTAAACAATCTGGCTGGAGGCATTGCCGGTTTGTGCGGCCAACCTCTTGTTGCTTTGTTGGCTGCTGTTGCAAGGTTTTTTTGGTGGGCTGTGCGGGTGCGGTTCTGCTCCGGCGCAGTTCTAACATTTTATTCAACTGGACGCGCTGACGCGCGCCAGTTAATTCACACGTTAGCACTTGCCCACGGCGGTGCTTATTTCACGTTCGTTAAAAATCCGGTTTTTGTTTGTGCCAGTGTTTCCAAACTAGGTTTTGCCTTTGGTTTTCTAGCCCAGTTTTTCCGGTGTTCTATTGGCACTGGTGCAGGTTCAGCTTTCCGGCTATGCTGCTGGCTTCGGGTGGCTGTTGTGTGGGCTTGGGTTCTAACGCGGCAGTCAACGCGAACGGCTTTCAGCCGCCGGTTACTTTGGTTCGTTAGCTTCTCTCCAATAATGGCAGTGGGCATAATATTTATACATAAACATATTAAGTGGGTAAGATGACAATGGTTAGAGTTATAGGTGCAGGTTCATTTGGCATTGTGGAGGAGTTGGAAACAGAGAGTGGAAATATAGCAATAAAAAAGCTAATTCTATCAACTGACCAGCAAGAAAATAATGAATTAAAACGACGATTTAAAAGGGAGGTTGAATATCAAAGTAGACTTGTTCATCCGAACATAGTTCCAATAATTAGCTATGAATTAGAAAGTGATTTGCCATGGTTTACAATGCCTTTAGCAAAATGTCACTTAGGGGCTGAATCAGTGCAGCTAAATACTGCTGACAAGATTTGCATAAGTCATATGATAATGGATGGGATCGAATATATTCATCAATGTGGTAAAATTCATAGAGATCTTAAGCCTCGAAATATTCTTCGTTTTCATACTGTTTGTAATTCGTATTATTATGCCATCTCAGATTTTGGTTTAGTTGCAGATAGAAGTAGAGAAGATTCAACAGTATTAACGATGACTAATGCGAAAATGGGAACGTTGCCATATATGCCAATTGAATGTTATGAGGATGCAAAAAAGGTTTCATTTCAATCAGACATATATTCATTAGGTGTAATTCTTAAATACATCTTTGATGGTGAAACTGGTACACCTTTAAGAGAGAGGAGTTCACATTGTATTATTTCTTCAGTTATTAGTAAGTGCACAAAGGATAGATTGGATGAACGATATAAATCAATAGCAGAAGTTAGGGATGACTTTATAAATCTGACGAATAAAATAGTTTAACCATGAGGCATTAGTAATGTTAAATATTTTATCATCCTCATCTTTTTCGTTTTCCAAAAAAGCAGAACAAGATAACTCTGATTGTGTATTAATGCCGAAAAGGCTTGGTGATGGTTATATTTTTGCTATTGCTGATGGCGTGGGAAAAAAAGTTGGATCTTCGGTTGCATCAAGTGAAGCAATTGGATATTTGGAAAATATAACAGATGAAAAAGAAATTTTAGATTTTAAATTAATATTTAAAAAAATTAAAATGCAATTGCAGAGACGAGCTAAAAAAGACTCTCGACTTTATTCAATGGCTACGACTTTAACTGTTTGCTATTTGACGAGCGAGGGTATTAGATTTGCTCACACTGGTGATACTAGGTTATATATAAAAAACAGCAATAACAAATTGAAGCAATTAACAAAAGATCAAACAGAGCATGAATACTTGATCTCTGAAGGTGTATTTGCACGAAAACAGGTTCAATCGCTACCGCGAAGTAATGTTCTATATTCTGTATTATCACCTAATTCAGAGTTGAATGTGGAAACTGGTCATGTTGAATGTCTATCAGGATCGATATTTTTAATGTCTGATGGGGCGTATGATTTTTGGGAAAACAATCCTAAGTTTTCCAACTCGACAATGGAAAATGTTTGTCATTTCGCATCTAGTCTGCGCAAAAGAATAATTAAAACTGGCCCTAAAGATGATTTTTCTTTTGTTGGTATTGATTTTCAATATATAGCTAACAAATAAATGCAGGGGGCGCAAAAAGCCGCGCCCCTGATTTAAGCGTTAGGCACCTTGAAGAAACAACCAATGGAAAAAATGGATAGCCTGTAACCCCAAGACTTTGAAAGGCGTTGATTGCGTGAGCATCGCAAAATAGGTTGAGGAGTACTCACGATTCCTAAATTCCCAAAGTTCACATTTTTCTGAGTTATTTGGAAACAAGGCTAGCACGGTAGGTTGGGCTGAACTTGTGAAGCCCAACGTTCACCGCGTAAAGGTTGCTCACAAGCAATTACGGGTTTGCGGCCAGCCACGTAGGCCGGGTTCGCCATAGGCGATACCCGCGCTGTCATGCCATGATTTTTCCTGTTTCACGCGGGTATAGCCTTGCGGCCAGCCCACACTACCAATTGGGTGTCAGGTTTCATGGTCAAACCGCTTAATTCCGCCGGTGACAAGCATCGGGCAATCGTTATGCGATGTTTGGCGGGTCTGCTTCTTGTGCCAGCGTGCGCGGGTTTGCCGTTTGTCTTGTTTGCCACGCTGACCGGATTATCGGGAGATTCGCCAGCGAGCGCCTTGGTGCTGATGGCGAGCGGCAATATATTGTTTTTATGTGGCTCGGCCTTCAGGCCCGGTACTCATCTTTTGGTTCTGTCTGCTGCGGTTTTGCTGCCCGGCGTCATGTTTTATGCCGGGTATTCGATGGATAAGCAATTCTGGTCAGGCCATAACGACAATCTGTGTAAAGAACTCAGGTCAAACCCGACTTGTACAGAAGATGACCGCGGGTTTTCCTGTGGCAATTGGAGAGACGGCATGGCTTTGAGCGTGCCCGGCGCAATCTGTCTGGACAAAAAGCTTGATTAAGGGCCGTGCGGATATCGCAGCTGTCGGCGTGCTCGGGCCCTTGTGAGATGCCGCCATCAGCAACAAACCTGACCGCATCACCGTGAGTCACGCAGCAAAACAAAAAGGCAGCCTCGGCTGCCTTTTTGCTTGTCACGGATTGTGCTTATTTGAGGCGCAGCGGGATGTACAGCGTGCTGCTTTCGCGCTTCACTAGCAGGGCGATGTTGCCGCGGGCTTCGCGCAGGGCGCGTTCGAAGTCGCGGACGGTGATGATTTCGCTCTGGTTCAGGCCGATAATCACGTCGCCGTTCTGCACGCCGGACTGGGCGGCCGCGCCCTTGGCCTGATCGACAAACAGGCCGCCGCGTATGCCCAGCTCGCGGCTGTCGGCGCTGTCTAGTACCGACAGGGTGAGTCCGAGCTGGTCAAAGCGGAAGCTTTGCGGCTGGGTGTTGCCAGGCTCAGGGGCGGTGCTGGCGACTTCGCCCGGCAGCTCGGCGAGGACGGCATCAACCGATTTTTCTTCGCCCTTGCGCCAGATGCCAAGCTTGATCTTGGCGCCAGGTGGTTGGTCGCCCACCATGCGTGGCAGATCGCGCGAGCTTTCTACCAGCTGGCCGTTGAGCTTCAGGATGATGTCGCCGACCATCACGCCGGCGCTGCTGGCCGGACCTTTCGGCTCGACGCGGACTACCAGCGCGCCACGCGGACGGTCAAGGCCGAAGCTTTGGGCCAGTTCGCGGTTGACCTCTTGAATGTGAACGCCCAGTTGGCCGCGGCTGACTTTGCCATTGGTTTTCAGCTGTTCGGCGACTTTCATCGCCAGATCGATCGGGATCGCAAACGAGATGCCCATGAAGCCGCCGGAGCGGCTGTAGATCTGCGAGTTGATGCCGATGACTTCGCCTTTCAGGTTGAACAGCGGGCCGCCGGAGTTGCCGGGGTTGATCGCGACGTCGGTCTGGATGAAGGGCACATAGCTTTCGTCCGGCAGGCTGCGGCCCTTGGCCGAGACGATGCCGGCGGTGACGGTGTTGTCAAAGCCGAACGGGGTGCCGATGGCGGCTACCCATTCGCCGACTTTCAGCCCGCTAGGCTCGCCGATCTTGACTGTCGGCAGGCCGCTGGCGTCGATTTTCAGCACGGCAACGTCGGTGCGCTTGTCGAGGCCGACAAGCTTGGCCGACAGCTCGCGCTTGTCAGTCAGCACCACCTTGATCTGGTTGCTGCCGGTGACGACGTGGGCGTTGGTCATGATCAGGCCATCGCTGCTGATGATGAAGCCGGAGCCGAAGGACAGGTTTTCGTCAGAAGGAATTTCTTCTTGCTGGCTGTCGCCGCCGTTGCCACCGCCGTGCGGTGGCATGAAGCGCTTGAAGAATTCGTAGAAGGGGTCGTCCTCGGGCAGGCCAAGTGGTTGGCCGCGCGAACTGGCGCTGGCGGTTTTGCTGGCCTGGATGTTGACCACGGCCGGGCCTTCGCGCTCGACCAGCAGGGTGAAGTCAGGCAGCAGCATGGCCACCTGGCCGTTTTCCTGGGCCGGGATGGCCACGGTGGAGACGGGCTTTTCATCCTTGAACAGGGCTTCGATCTTGCTGCAGCCTGCAAGGCTGATCACCAGGCCGGCAATGACAAGTAGCTTGATACCGGGTTTGTTCACCGACGTATTCCTTCTGATTTCTTTGTTTTTTTACTGATAAGCCTATTGCCGCCAAACTTCAACTGCCGGCAAAACATCTTAATGTTTAAGACGTCATGGCAAATCTTGTTCGCTTATCTTAACGGTTTTGCCGGATATTCGCAGAGGTCTGCAATGACGCAGTGATCGCAATCGGGCTTGCGCGCCTTGCAGACATAGCGGCCATGCAGGATCAGCCAGTGGTGCGCGTCCTGTTTGAATTCGGCCGGGGTGAAACGGTCCAGCCGGTCTTCGACCTCGCGCACGTCCTTGCCGGCTGCCAGCCGCGTGCGGTTGGCTACGCGGAAGATATGGGTGTCGACGGCAATGGTCGGCTGGCCAAAGGCGGTATTCAGCACCACATTGGCAGTCTTGCGGCCAACCCCGGGCAGTGCCTCGAGCGCGGCGCGTTCTTGCGGCACTTCGCCGCCGTGCTGCTCCAGCAGGATTCGACAGGTGGCGATGGTGTTCTTGGCCTTGGTGCGATACAGGCCGATGGTCTTGATGTAGTCTTCCAGCCCCTCGACGCCCAGCGCCAACATCTTGTCCGGCGTGGGCGCGGCCGGAAACAGCCGGCGCGTAGCCTTGTTGACGCCGACGTCGGTTGCCTGCGCCGACAGCAGCACGGCAATCAGCAGCTGGAACGGCGTGTCGTATTCCAGCTCGGTGGTCGGGTGCGGATTTTGTGCCTGCAGGCGGCGGTAGATTTCGGCGCGCTTGTCCTTGTTCATGCCTGTTCTCCTTGCGGCAATGGCGGCGCAGGGTTGGCCGCAACCACGCGCGCCTTGTCGGCGGCGCGGGCATCCAGCCAGTTCTTGCCGGCAATCAGGCAGCCCAGGCCGATAAAGGCACCGGGTGGCAGCACCGCCATCAGAAACTGGTAATCGGGGATGAGGTGCAGCGTCAGCACGCGCGCCCAGTCGCCCAGCAAGAGGTGAATGCCGTCAAACAGCGTGCCCTTGCCCAGCAGCTCGCGCAGCGCCCCCAGCAGCAGCAGGACCCAGGTCAGGCCCAGCCCCATGAAAAAGCCGTCCAGCGTCGCGTCGCGCGTCGGATTGCGCGAGGCATAGGCCTCGGCGCGGCCCATCACGATGCAGTTGGTGGTAATCAGCGGGATGAAAATGCCGAGCACCTGATACAGCTCGTGCCACCACGCATTCATCGCCAGATCGACGCAGGTCACCAGCGTGGCGATGATCATGATGAAGATCGGGTTGCGGATGTGATGCGGAATCCACTGTCGGCCAGCCGAAATGGCTGCGCCCGACAGCGTGGTAACAAGGGTGGTGGCAAGGCCCAGCGCCAGCGCATTCACCGCGCTATTGCTGACGGCCAGCACCGGGCACAGGCCCAGCAATTGCACAAGGCCGGGGTTTTGCTTCCACAGGCCGTTGTGGCTGATTTCACGCCAGGGGCTGCGGCGGGTTTCGCTCATGCCGGCTCCTTTGCCAGGAAAAATTCGGGGTGGTCACGGAAGGTGCTCAGCGCGCGGCTGACGGCGTGGCTGACGGCCCGCGCGGTGATGGTGGCACCGCTGACATAGTCGATATCGCCGCCATCCTTGCGCACCTTCAGCGGTGCGTTGGCTGGCGTCTTGCCGGCAAACTGATTGATCCAGTTGCTGCGCGCCGCCTCGATATAGTCGCCAAGGCCGGGGGTTTCCTGATGCTGTGCCACGCGCACCGCGTGCAGGCTGCCGTCGGGCAGGATGCCGATCAGCAGGCGGATCTGGCCGGCGTAGCCGTCCGGCGCGACAGTCTCGATCACCACCGCCTTGAGCTGGCCGCCTTGCCAGGCGCTGAAGGTCTGCACCGGCTGCGGGCTGCCCAGTGCACTGCGGATAGCCGGCGGAATGTTACGGGCGGTGTCGGCCAGCGGCTTGTCCAGCGTGGCCGGCGGAATCACCTGGCCGAGCACGGCCGCGCGTTGCTGCGCCTGGCTGGCGGCGATTTCGTCGCGGGTCAGCAGCCAGGTGCCGGCCAGCAGCACGGTCAGGCCCAGCGCAAATAGCGCCAGCCGTGTTGCGGCCAACTTGCTCTCATGCCATGCCTGTTTCATCGACGGCCTCCGCGATGGCCAAACACCGTTGGCCGCGTGTATTGATCAAGCAAGGGCACGCACAGATTCATCAGCAATACGGCAAATGCGATACCGTCGGGGAAGTTGCCGAAGCTGCGGATCAGCACCGTCAGCACGCCGGCTGCGACGCCGAAAATCAGCCGGCCACGCGGCGATGCCGCGCCGCTGACCGGGTCGGTAACGATAAAGAATGCCGCCATCGCGGTGGCACCGAACAGCAGATGCTGCAGCGGGGTCATGCGCAACTCGGGTGCCAGCAGATACAGCAGGCTGGCGCAGGCCAGCACGCCGGCAATCAGGCCGGCCGGCGCATGCCAGCTGATCACGCGCTGCTGCAAGAGGTAGAGGCCACCGGCCAGCCAGGCCAGTGCTTGCGGCCAGGCTTGCATCAGCCAGCCGGCGTCGCTGAAGGCCTGACCACCGGCACTGGCCATGCGTGCCAGATCCAGCGGCGTGGCGCTGCTGATGGCATCGGGCATCAGGCCGGCAGGCAACTCGCGCCATAAAATCCACTGCCACTGCGCGAGTGGCTCTAGCATCAGCTGCGGGTTGCCCCACTGCGCCATCTGCGCGGGGAAGGACAGGATCACCAGCGCAAAACCCAGCATCGCCGGATTGAACGGGTTGTTGCCGAGGCCGCCGTATAGCTGTTTGCCGACGATGATGGCAAAGGCGGTGGCAACCACCACCAGCCACCACGCACCAAGCGGCGGCAGCGCCAGCGCGATCAGCCAGCCAGTCAGCACCGCCGACAGATCAGCCAGCGCCGGGCGTATCGGCCGCGCACGCAGCTTCAGCACGGCGGCTTCGGCCGCCAGCGCGGTGACGGTGGCCAGCAGCAGTTGCAACAGCAGGCCGCTGCCTTGCTGCCAGACGCTGACGGCGATGGCCGGCAGCATGGCCAGCAGCACCTTGAGCATCACGTTCGACACCGACAAGGCGCGGAACAGATGGTTGGCGTGTATCAGTTTCATGGCTTGTCCTGCGGCCTCATCGCGGCCGCTTCAGGGTTTTCTGCTGCCTTGGCGGCTTTGCGTGCCGCGGCGCGTGCCATTGCGGCTTCGATCGCGGCGCGTTTTTCGTCGGTCATGCCGGCTGGCTCGGGGCTTGCGGCCAAGGTTGCGCTGGCTTCGGTTGCGACAGGAGCTTCGCTGCTTTCGGCTGCCTTGGCGGCTTTGCGTGCGGCGGCGCGAGCCATCGCGGCTTCGATCGCGGCGCGTTTTTCCTCAGTCATGCCGGCAGGCTCGGGGCTTGCGGCCAAGGTTGAGCTGGCTTCGGCTGCGGCAGGGGCTTCGCTGCTTTCTGCTGCCTTGGCGGCTTTGCGTGCTGCGGCGCGTGCCATCGCGGCTTCGATCGCGGCGCGTTTTTCCTCAGCCATGCCGGCAGGCTCGGGGCTTGCGGCCAAGGTTGCGCTGGCTTCGGTTGCGACAGGTGCGTCGCTGATTTCGGCTGCCTTGGCCGCCTTGCGTGCGGCGGCGCGAGCCATTGCGGCTTCGATCGCGGCGCGCTTTTCCTCAGTCATGCCGGCTGGCTCCGGGCTTGCGGCCAAGTTTGTGCTGGCTTCGACTGCGGCAGGAGCTTCGCTGCTTTCTGCTGCCTTGGCCGCTTTGCGTGCGGCGGCGCGTGCCATCGCGGCTTCGATCGCGGCGCGTTTTTCATCAGTCATGCCGGCTGGCGGTGCGGCAGCTTCGCCAGTGGCCGTCGCAGTCGCATCCGGTTGACGGGCGGCAGCGCGGGCCATGGCGGCGGCAATCGCTGCGCGCTTGCTGTCATCCATGCCGCTGGCAGGCTTGCTGTCTGTAGGCGGCGTGTCGCTGGCTTTGGCTGCGGCCTGGGCGGCGAGTTTTTCGGCCTGGGCGGCGGCGCGGTCGGCCATGCGCTGGGCTTTTTCTGACTTGTCGCGCTCGATGCGGAACTGGCGGAACTCGTGGCGCTGACGCGCGAGTTCGGCGGCCTTGCTGTCGCGGTCGGCGGCCCAGATTTCGCTCTTGGCAAAACGGTAGTAATCGACCAGCGGAATCTGGCTCGGGCAGACATAGCTGCAGGCACCGCATTCGATGCAGTCCATCAGGTAAAGATCGCGCGCCTTGTCGAACTGGCGCGCCTTGGCATGCCAGTACAAGTCCATCGGCTGCAGGCTGACCGGACAGGCGCTGGCGCAGTCGCCGCAGCGGATACAGGCGCTGGCGGTGGGGCGAGGCGGGAAAAGTGCCGGCGACTTGGCCAGCAGGCAGTTGCCGGCCTTGGTGAGGCCCAGCTCGCGCGAGGGCAGGGTGAAACCCATCATCGGGCCGCCGAGCACCACGCTGTCGCAATCCGGCTCGACACTGGCCTGTGCCAGCAATTCGCTGGCCGGCGTGCCGATCAGCGCCTCGAAGTTGGCCGCATCTTTCACCGCACCACTGACAGTGACGATGCGGCTGATCAGCGGCTCGCCATAAAGCACGGCGCGTGCAATCGCGTAACAGGTGCCGACATTGAGCGACTGCACGCCCAGCGAGGTCGAGCGGGTGCCGTGCGGAATCGCCTTGCCGGTCAGCAGGTAGATCAGCTGCTTGGCACCGCCGCTCGGGTATTTGGTTGGCACCGGCACGACTTCGAAACCGTGGCGTGCAGCGGCGGCGCGCATGGCGGCAATCGCCTGCGGCTTGTTGTCTTCGATGCCGATCAGTACTTCGCGCGCCTGCACGGCGTGGCGCGCAATGGCAATGCCGTCACACAGGGTGTCGGCGCGTTCGCGCATCAGCCTGTCGTCACAGCTGATGTAGGGCTCGCATTCGGCACCGTTGATCACCAGGGTGTCGATCTGGCCGCGCAGCTTGAGCTGGGTCGGGAACACTGCACCGCCAAGGCCGACCACGCCCATTTGCGCGAGGTGTTCGGCAATCTCGCTGCCTTCGCGCATCTGCCAGTCGGTCAGTGCCGGCTTGTCGCCCCATTCCTCGCGGCCATCGCTTTGCAGGCTGATGGTGAGCTCCGGCAGGCCGGACGGGTGGGCAAACGGTGCTGGGGCGATGGCGGTGATGAGGCCGGAAGTCGGCGCGTGCAGATTGGCCGAGATGCGGCCGTCGGCGCGGGCGATGATCTCGCCCTTGCGCACGCGCTGGCCGACGGTCACACAGGGAATGGCGGCATTGCCCATGCTCTGGCGCACTGCCAGTTGCAGCAGCGCCGGCAGTGCCGCCTGGCGGATCGGGCTTTCGCTGCTTTGCAGCTTGTGTTCGGGCGGGTGAATGCCGCCCGGAAAATCATGCAGGGTTCTCATGCTTGCTTACCGTCGGCGGCAGGGTTGGCCGCAGCGCCGACAAGGGGCTGAATCGGGATCAGCGGGTATTGCCATTTCCAGTTGTCGAGCTGGCCGTCGAGCGGTTCCATGCTGATGCAATCGACCGGACAGGGCGGCAGGCATAGCTCGCAGCCGGTGCATTCGGCGGCAATCACGGTGTGCATCTGCTTGGCCGCGCCCAGAATGGCATCCACCGGACAGGCCTGGATGCACAGCGTACAGCCGATGCAGTTTTGCTCGTCGATCAGCGCCACGGCGCGGCTTTTCGGTTGTGGTGCGTCATCGGCAAAGGGCTTGAATTCGACGCCGAGCAGCTCGGCCAGCTTGCGTATGCCGTCTTCGCCACCTGGCGGGCATTTGTTGATGTCGTCCTCGCCCTTGGCTAGCGCCTCGGCATAGGGGCGACAGCCCGGATGCTGGCATTGGCCGCACTGGGTCTGTGGCAGGATGGCGTCGATCTTGTCGGCCAGCGGGTCACCTTCTACCTTGAAATACACCGAGGCAAAGCCGAGCAGTGCACCCAGCAGTAGCGCAAGGCCCAGCATCACGGCAACGGCCAGTAGCAGCTCGCTCATTTCACCCACCCGGCAAAGCCCATGAAGGCCATGCTCATCAGACCGGCGGTAATCAGCGCAATCGGCACGCCGCGAAATGGTGCCGGCACATCCGCGCCTTCGAGGCGTTCGCGCAGCGCGCCAAACAGGATCAGCACCAGCGAGAAGCCCAGCGCCGAACCCAGGCCGTAAATCAGCGATTCGGCAAAGCTGTGATGTTGCTGCAGGTTCAGCAGCGGCACGCCGAGCACGGCGCAGTTGGTGGTAATCAGCGGCAGGTAGATGCCGAGTGACTGGTACAACACCGGGCTGGTCTTGTGGATCACCATTTCGGTCAGTTGCACGATGCCGGCGATGATGGCGATAAAGGTAATGGTGCGCAGAAACTCCAGCCCCAGGCTTTCCAGCAGCAGATTGGCCAGGTGGCTGCTGCCGGCACCCAGCGTCAACACGAAAGCAGTCGCGGCACCCATGCCGATGGCGGCTTCCAGCTTTTTCGAGACGCCCATGAAGGGGCAGAGGCCCAGCATCTTGACCAGCACCACATTGTTGACAAGCACGGTGCTGACCAGGATCAGGAAATAGTAGTGCAAATCCATCGGGAATCACTGTATTGGCAAGCCGGCGATTATCCGCCTTAGTCCTGCGGGCTTCAACCATGCTGTCGTGTAGGTAGTCACTACTGGATCAGATCTTGCTAGGCCATGCGAGGAACAATTCTGCGACAGTAGATTGCATACATTAGGCATAAATAGATGTTAAGGGCTTATGCTATCAAATGGCTTGCGATAGCCTAGGCTGACATTTAAAGAAAACAGCAAGTAATCTGTCGATCTGGAGCGCGGTATGAAGAAGTCTGTAAGCATCGGTGGCCGACTGGTTTTGGTGCAGGTAGTGCTGATGGTTGTCATGGTCGGCATCCTGATGGTGCCCGCCTATCTGTTTTCCAAGAAAATCCTGCTGGAGCGCACCCAGGCGGCGCAGCAGCAGCTGATCGGCCAGTCGGTGAATATGGCTGTCGGCTTTGACGACGCGCTGCGCATCGCCGCCCAGCAGTTTGACCGCATGTTTGCGGCCAGCTTTGACGGGGCGTTCAAGCTGGATGCGCAGCAGAAAGTCGATACCGGCGGCGCGATGCTGCCGGTGCTGATGAATGGCAGCCAGCTGCTGAACAATAATCATGATCTGGCAGGGCAGTTCGCCATTCGCAGCGGTAATCCGGCCAGTGTGCTGGTGCGTGATGGTGATGATTTCGTGCGGGTGTCGACTTCTCTGCTGACCGCTGATGGCAAGCGCGCGGTCGGCAGCAAGCTGGAGCGCAGCAATCCGGCTTACGACAAGCTGACTAACGGTCTGCCTTTCCAGGGCAAGGTGGTGACTTTCGACAAGGATTATGTCGTCAGCTATACGCCGATCAAGGACGATAACGGCAAGGTGATCGGCGCGACTTCGGTAGCGCTGAGCGCCTCCGAAGGGGTGGGTGGCCTGCTGGCGCGCCTGTCCAAGGTCAAGCTTGAGGCGTCCGGCCATCTGTTCATTATCGGGGTCGACAAGAGCAGCAATGATTACGGCCGCTTCGTGCTGCATCCCAAACTGTCAGGCCGCAGCATAGACAAGGATGTGGATGCGGATGGCGCGGCGTATCTGAAAGCCATGCTGGAACAGCCATCCGGCACCCTGACGGTGCGCAAAACCGACGAGAATGGCCTGCCGGTCGAGCATATGCTGACCTGGCAAAGGCTGGATGCATGGGGCTGGCTGATTGTCAGTGACGAGCTGACCAGTGAACTGCAACAGGGCAACAAGGTCTTGCTGCAGGGCCTGGTAGCCGGCTGCGTGTTGTTGGTGGCCTTGCTGTCGCTAAGCCTGTGGTGGCTGACCGGCCGCTTGGTGGCGCGTCCGGTGCGCAAGCTTGTGCAGGCAGTGGGCGAGGTGCGCGACAGCTGTGACCTGACTCGCCGGCTGGATGTGACGCGCCGCGACGAGATTGGCGAGATTGCCGATGCGATGAACAGCCTGCTCGAACGTTTCCGCCAGGTGCTCAACAGCACGCGGGATCATGCGCAGGAGCTGGAAAGCGCCGCGATTGACCTGTCGGCCAAGGCCGAGTCGGCGGTGTTGGCCGCAACCGAACAGCAGGAAAGCGCGATGGCGATGGATAGCCACGCAAGCCAGCTGAATGCCGGCGTGCAGAGTATTGCCGGCGTCGCGGCCGAAGCCAGCGATACCGCGCGCAATTCCAGCGAAGCAGCCAAGCAAGGCAGCCGCAGCCTGGTGGCAGCAGTGGATGAGGTCAATCTGATTGCCAATACGCTGAACGATGCCGAGAGCAGTCTGCACAGTCTGGAAGGCAGCGCGCGGCAGATCAGCACCATCATTGCGGTGATTCGCGATATTGCCGATCAGACCAATCTGCTGGCGCTGAATGCGGCGATCGAGGCGGCGCGTGCCGGCGAATTCGGTCGCGGCTTTGCCGTAGTGGCGGATGAAGTGCGCAAACTGGCCGAGCGTACCAGCCAGTCGACACAGGAAATCGGCAGCATGATCAAGGCCATGCAGCAGGCGACAGATGGTGCGGTTGGCTCGATGCGCGAATCGGTGCGGCTGGCGGCCAACGGTGCGGCGATTACGGCCGAAGCCCGTCAGGCGATCGAGGCGATTCTGACGGCCTCGGCCGAAACCATGGCCGTGGTTGGCCGCATCAATGAACAGCTCGCCATCCAGCAGCAAAGCGTGCAGGAAATCTCCGGCCATGTGGCGGCGGTGGCCGGCAAGGCCGATATCGGCAGCGAGGCGGCTCGACGTTCGTCCGATACCGCCAAGGACATGCAGGGGCTGGCCAATGCCCTGCGTGACGAGGTGAATCTGTTCCGTACCTGACGGCACGCAGAAGAAATGCTGTTGACCTCTTGAAATTGCGCTTGGTTCTCCTCAAGTACGGGCTAGACGATAGCTGAAGGAGCCAATCATGCGCTTTGACAAACTCACCACCAAATTCCAGCAGGCCCTGGGCGATGCCCAGAGTCTGGCCCTGTCTGCCGATAACGGCTTCATCGAGAGTCAGCATGTGCTGCTGGCGATGCTGGACGATGCCGATAGCGGCATCGGCAGCCTGCTGGCGCGTGCCGGCGTCAATGTCAGTGCGCTGAAGGGCAGCTTGCGCGAGGCGATTGGCCGCCTGCCCAAGGTCAGCGGCAATGGCGGCGAGATTACCGTGTCGCGCGATCTGGGCAATCTGCTGAATCTGACCGACAAGGCCGCGATGAAACGTGGTGACCAGTTCATCGCCAGCGAGCTGTTCTTGCAAACCTTGGCCGCAGACAAAGGCGAGACTGCGCGTCTGTTGAAACAACATGGCGGTACCCAGCAGGCGATTGATGCCGCCATCGAGGCGGTGCGTGGTGGGGCGAGTGTTGATAACGCCGATGCCGAGCAGCAACGCGAAGCGCTGAAAAAATACACGCTGGATCTGACCGAGCGTGCACGCGCTGGCAAGCTCGATCCGGTGATTGGCCGCGACGACGAGATTCGCCGCGCGATTCAGGTGCTGCAGCGCCGTACCAAGAATAATCCGGTGCTGATCGGTGAGCCGGGCGTGGGCAAGACCGCGATTGTCGAAGGGCTGGCGCAGCGCATCGTCAATGGCGAGGTGCCGGAAAGCCTCAAACACAAAAAGCTCTTGGTGCTGGATATGGCCGGGCTGATTGCCGGTGCCAAGTTCCGCGGCGAATTCGAAGAGCGTCTGAAAGCCGTGCTGAACGATGTGGCCAAGGACGAAGGCAATATCATCCTGTTCATCGACGAAATCCATACCATGGTCGGTGCCGGTAAGGCGGATGGCGCAATGGACGCCGGCAATATGCTGAAGCCGGCGCTGGCGCGCGGCGAGCTGCACTGCCTGGGCGCGACCACGCTGGATGAATACCGCAAGTACATTGAAAAAGATGCCGCGCTGGAGCGCCGTTTCCAGAAGGTGCTGGTGGACGAGCCGACGGTGGAAGATACCATCGCCATCCTGCGCGGCCTGCAGGAAAAATACGAAATCCATCACGGTGTGGACATCACCGACCCGGCGATTGTCGCCGCGGCCGAGCTGTCGCATCGCTATATCACCGACCGCTTCCTGCCGGACAAGGCGATCGACCTGATCGACGAGGCCGCCTCCAAGATCAAGATGGAGCTGGATTCCAAGCCGGAAGAAATGGACAAGCTTGACCGTCGCCTGATCCAGCTGAAGATCGAGCGCGAGGCGGTGAAGCGCGAGAGTGACGAGGCATCACGCAAGCGCTTGCAGTTGATCGAGGAGGAAATCACCGCCTTGTCGCGTGAGTACGCTGATCTCGAAGAAATCTGGAAAGCCGAAAAGGCCAGCCAGCAGGGCAGTCAGGCGATCAAGGAAGAAATCGAGCATCTGAAAATCGAGATGGAAGAGCTCAAGCGCAAGGGCGACTGGCAGAAGCTGGCCGAATTGCAGTACGGCAAGCTGCCGCAGCTGGAAAATCGCCTGAAAGACGCCGAAGCGGCCGATAGTGGTGACAGCAAGCCGAATCGCCTGCTGCGCACCCAGGTCGGCTCGGAAGAAATCGCCGAAGTGGTGTCGCGCATGACCGGCATCCCGGTATCACGCATGTTGACTGGCGAACGCGAAAAGCTGCTGAAGATGGAAGACGTGCTGCATCAGCGCGTGGTTGGTCAGGATGAGGCCGTTACCGTGGTGGCAGATGCGATTCGCCGCTCGCGCTCTGGCCTCGCTGATCCGAACCGGCCGTATGGCTCCTTCCTGTTCCTTGGCCCGACTGGCGTGGGCAAGACCGAGCTGTGCAAGGCGCTGGCCGGCTTCCTGTTTGACAGTGAAGATCATCTGATCCGCATCGACATGTCGGAATACATGGAGAAGCATTCGGTGGCGCGGCTGATCGGTGCGCCGCCCGGTTATGTCGGCTACGAAGAAGGCGGCATGCTGACCGAGCAGGTACGCCGCAAGCCGTACAGCGTGATCTTGCTGGATGAAGTCGAGAAAGCCCATCCGGACGTGTTCAATGTGCTGTTGCAGGTACTGGATGATGGCCGCCTGACCGATGGCCAGGGCCGCACCGTGGATTTCAAGAACACGGTGATCGTGATGACCTCGAATATGGGCAGCCAGCACATTCAGGCGATGGCCGACAGCGATTACCAGGTGATCAAGCTGGCGGTGATGGCCGAGGTGAAGGCGCACTTCCGCCCCGAGTTTGTGAACCGTATCGACGAGCTGGTGGTGTTCCACGCATTGGGTGCGGCCAACATCAAGTCCATCGCACGCATCCAGCTGAAACGGCTGGAAGAGCGGCTGGCCAAGCTGGATATCAGCCTGCAGGTCAGCGACGAAGCCTTGTCGCTGATTGCCGAAGCCGGTTTCGATCCGGTGTATGGTGCACGACCGCTGAAACGCGCCATCCAGAGCGAGCTGGAAAACCCGCTGGCCAAGGCGATTCTGGCCGGCAAATATCCGCCCAAATCGACGATCATGGTCGAGGAGGCGGCCGGCAGCCTGCGATTCGTGTAAAATCGCCGCAAACAAAAAAGCCACTCCGCGATGGAGTGGCTTTTTTTTACTGCGCGGATATGGATCAGGCAGCGAAGTTCTGGGCAACGAAGTCCCAGTTCACCAGCTTCCAGAAGCCTTCCAGGTAGTTCGGACGGCTGTTGCGGAAGTCGATGTAGTAAGCGTGTTCCCACACGTCACAGGTCAGCAGCGGCTTCTTGTCGGTGGTCAGCGGAGTGGCGGCGTTGCTGGTGGACACCAGTTCCAGGCTGCCATCAGCATTCTTCACCAGCCAGGCCCAGCCGGAACCGAAAGTGCCGACGGCACAGGCGGCGAAAGCTTTCTTGAACTCGTCGAAGGAGCCCCACTTGGCGTTGATGGCATCAGCCAGCGCGCCGGAAGGCAGACGCTCTTCGCCGGCAGCGTTAGGGGCGAAACCGAACCAGTAGAAGGTGTGGTTCCAAACCTGGGCTGCATTGTTGAAGATGCCGCCGGTGGATTTCTTCACGATCTCTTCGAGGGACGCGTTTTCGAACTCGGTGCCCTTGATCAGATTGTTCAGGTTGGTGATGTAGGTCTGGTGATGCTTGCCGTAGTGGAATTCCAGGGTTTCCTTGGAAATGATCGGAGCCAGGGCGTCCAGTGCATATGGCAGTTCAGGCAGTTTGTGTTCCATCGTGCTCTCCAGAGTTAGAAGTGAAACAGCATGGGCTGTTAGACTCTCGAAGTTTACTGTAATTGCGGTATTCCGCCAATTGTTGACTAAATCGCTAGACTAAAGGTTTTGCGTGTGCATTTTGATGTAATCGTAATAGGTGCCGGCGCGGCCGGCATGATGTGTGCGGCCACGGCCGGCCAGCGTGGCCGCCGTGTATTGTTGCTGGATCACGCCGAAAAACTGGCGGAGAAAATCCGTATTTCCGGCGGCGGCCGCAGCAATTTCACCAATATCAATGCCCGGCATGACAACTATGTGTCGGAGAATCCGAATTTCTGCCGCTCGGCGCTGGCACAGTTCAGTGCGCGTGATTTTCTCGACATGATCGAGCGCCACGGCATTGCCTGGCACGAGAAAAAGCTCGGCCAGCTGTTTTGCGATGACAGTAGCCAGCAGCTGATCGACATGCTGGATGCCGAATGCCGCGACGCCGGTGTCGAGCGTCGTATGGGTGTGAAGGTCGACAAGGTTGGCCGCAACGATGCAGGCTTTAGCGTGACGTGTACGCTGGGCGATATCAGTTGTGAGTCGCTGGTGATTGCCACCGGCGGGCTGTCGATTCCGCAGATCGGTGCCACCGGCTTTGGCTACCAGATTGCCGAGCAGTTTGGCCTTGCGGTGACCAGGCTCGATCCGGCGCTGGTGCCCTTGACCTTCCATGTCGAGGATGCCGAGCGCTTCGCGCCGCTGGCTGGCGTGTCGCTGGATACCGAGGTGCGTATCGGTAAGGTGCGTTTTCGCGAAAACGTGCTGTTCACCCACAAGGGCCTGTCCGGCCCGGCGATCTTGCAGATTTCCAGTTACTGGCAGCCGGGGCAGGAGATCATCATCGACCTCGTGCCGGATATCGATGCCGAAGCCTGGCTGGAAGAGCGTGCCGGCAGCGAGCAGCTGCTGGCCAATGCCATGGGCGAACTCGGTTGGCCCAAGCGTTTTGCCGAAGCCTGGTTGGCCGCACAGGAGGCCAATGTCCGCGGCAAGGATCTGTCACAGAAAAAGCGCCGCCAGCTGGCCGAAGTGTTGCACAACTGGCGGGTGCTGCCCAATGGCACCCAGGGCTATAAAAAGGCCGAGGTCACCCGCGGCGGGGTGTCGACCAAGGCCTTGTCGTCCAAGACCATGATGGCCAATGAAGTGCCGGGCCTGTTTTTCATTGGCGAAGTGGTGGATATCACCGGCTGGCTGGGTGGCTACAACTTCCAGTGGGCCTGGTCGTCCGGCTTTGTCGCCGGCAAAAACTGCTAGAATGCCAGACTGATTCCCGAAGCTTGGCCGCGGCCAGGCTTTTGCCTTGAGTGGATACCATGAACGAATACGACTTCCAGGATGCGACGGTCAACGCCATCCGCACGCCGCCCCATTCCATCGAGGCCGAGCAGTCGGTGATTGGCGGCCTGCTGCTGGACAATAGCGCCTGGGAAAAAATCGCCGACCTGCTGACCGAGGCGGATTTTTACCGTCACGATCATCGCCAGATTTTCAAGCACATTGCGCGCATGGTGGACATTGCCCGTCCGGCCGACGTGGTAACCATTGCCGAGAGTCTGGACAAGAGCGCCGAGCTCGCCAGTGTCGGCGGCATTGCCTATCTCGCCTCGCTGGCGCAAAACACGCCGTCTGCGGCCAACATCCGCCGCTATGCCGAAATCGTGCGCGAGCGCTCGGTTATGCGCTCGCTGGCGCAAGTCGGCACCGAGATTGCCGAGTCGGCCTACAACCCGCAGGGCCGCGATGCGGCGCAGCTTTTGGACGAAGCCGAGGGCAAGGTATTCCAGATTGCCGAATCCACCGCCAAGTCCAAGCAGGGCTTCCTCGAAATGCCGGCCTTGCTGAAAGAAGTGGTCGAGCGTATCGACATGCTGTACAGCCGCGAGAATCCGGACGAGGTGACGGGCGTGCCGACCGGCTTTGTCGATCTGGATGCCAAGACTTCTGGCCTGCAACCTGGTGACCTGATCATCGTAGCTGGCCGTCCGTCGATGGGTAAGACCGCGTTCTCGATGAACATCGCCGAGCACGTAGCTGTAGAAGAAAAGCTGCCGGTGGCGGTGTTCTCGATGGAGATGGGCGGTACCCAGCTGGTGATGCGTATGCTGGGTTCGGTTGGCCGTCTCGATCAGCACGTGCTGCGTACCGGCAAGCTGGGCGACGAGGACTGGTCCAAGCTGACCAACGCCATCGGCAAGCTGTCCGAGGCGCCGATGTATATCGATGAAACCCCGGCGCTGACGGCACTGGAATTGCGTGCGCGGGCGCGGCGTCTGGCGCGTCAGCATGGCGGCAAGCTTGGCCTGATCGTGATCGACTACCTGCAGCTGATGTCGGGTTCCGGCCGCAACGACAACCGTACTGCCGAACTGGGCGAGATTTCGCGTGGCCTGAAAGGTCTGGCCAAAGAGTTGCAGGTGCCGGTGATAGCGCTGTCGCAGCTGTCGCGTGCGGTGGAGCAGCGTACCGACAAGCGGCCGATGATGTCTGACCTGCGTGAATCCGGTGCGATCGAGCAGGACGCCGACATCATCATCTTCATGTACCGCGACGAGTACTACAATCCGGATTCGCCGGACAAGGGCCTGGCCGAGGCGATTATCGGCAAGCACCGTAACGGGCCGGTAGGTCGCGTACGGCTGGCCTTCCTGGGTCATTACGCCAAGTTTGATAATGCTGCCGTGCATGGCGTGTCCGGCTGGGCTGACGCCGAAGGTTAAGCAATTTGTTGCGGCCAACCTTGCAAGGTTGGCAGCAAGTCTAGACAGGGAATCCCGATGAGCTATTTCGACAAGCATGTATTTGTCTGCTGTAACCAGCGCGCCGAAGGCGAGATGTGCTGCAACAACCACGGTGCCAGTGATCTCTTGGCTTATATGAAAGACCAGATCAAGGCGCGTGGCCTCAATGGTGCCGGCCAGATTCGTGTCAACAAGGCTGGTTGTCTGGGTCGTTGCGATGAAGGCCCGGTGCTGGTGGTTTATCCGCAGGAGACCTGGTACACCTTTATCGACAAGGAAGACATCGACGAAATCGTCGAAGAGCATATGGTGAATGGCCGTATCGTGGAAAGGCTGAAAATCTGATGTTGAAACCAGCGCAGAAGGTGATGATTGCCGGCCCGGTTGGCGTGCTTGAAACCATTTTCATCCCGCCGGCGACAGCCTTGCATGGCATCGCCGTGATTTGTCATCCGAATCCGACTCAGGGTGGTACCAATACCAACAAGGTCATCCAGACGGCGGCCAAGGTGCTGTCGCAGCTGGGTTATGCCTGCTATCTGCCGAATCTGCGCGGTGTGGGTGAAAGCGGCGGCCAACATGACTTCGGTAATGGCGAGGTGGATGATGTACTGGCGGTCATCGAGCATGCGCGGCGTGAGCAAGGTGATGAGGGCGAACTGCCGCTGGCGTTGGCGGGTTTCTCCTTTGGAGGCTTTGTCGCCGCGCGGGTGCGTGAGCGCATCGAGGCTGACAAGTTGTTGCTGATGGGGCCGGCTGTCGGCAAGTACGACATTCCGACGCCGCATGTGCCGGCGGATACACTGGTGATTCATGGTGAGGCGGACGAGGTGGTGCCGCTGGAGAATGTGATGGTCTGGGCGCGCGAGCAGCACTTGCCGGTGCTGGTGATGCCGGAGGCCGGTCACTTCTTTCATGGCCGCCTGATACAGCTGGGGCAGTGGATCAAGCGTTGTTGGTAAAAAAGCCGGGAGATATCCCGGCTTTTTTGTGATTTGTCATGAATGGACTATCTATTCGATGGTAATTTCTTTTGCCACTTTGCTTTGTGGCCAATTGCTTTATGAAAACTATAAATAAAGTATATAAACTGCATAAGTAAGCCTGAATACCCACCGGAGATACCCATGCTTAACCGTCTGAAGATTGGCAGCAAGCTTGTCTTGCTAGTCGTACCGTTCGGATTGCTGTCCATGTCGCTTGCCAGTTATTTGTCCATGCAAAGATACGAGTACCTGCAAGACATGCAGCATGCCAAATCCCTGGTGATGGTGGCCAAGGATGCGACTGCGCTGATCGATACACTGCAGGCGGAGCGTGGCTTGACTAACGGCTTCATGAGTGGTGCGGCAACAAGTGTACCGGCCCCTTTGCAGCAGGCGCGTGGCAAGGCAGATGCTGCGGTAGCTGCATTTGAGACGACCTTGCAAACGCTGGATGAGAGCGAGGTGCAGCAGATGGCCGGCGCTGCCCTGACTGCTGCCAAAGAGTTGCTTGCCAAACGCAGTGTCGTCGATGGCAAGCAAGCGCCGGCACCGGAAGTATTTGCTGCTTATACCGGGCAGATCGAGAAGCAGATGTCATTGTTGGCCGGTCTGGGTGGCTCGACCAATGATGCGGAAGTGATTCGCTATAGCACGGCAATTTCGAATACCGCATGCATCAAGGAATACGCCGGGCGCGAGCGAGGGTTTGTTAACGGCGTACTGTCGGGTGCTGGATTTGTTCAGGCGAGCTTGCTGCAAGGTAGTGGCCTGGCAGCAAGGCAGCAAGCCTGCGAGGGTCAGCTGACGGTGCTGGCGGATGAGGCATGGCGCGACAGTTTGTTGCCATTCCTGCAATCCGATGCGGCCAAGGCCTTGGCCGCAATGCGTGTCAATGTTTATCAGGCACCGTTGGGTCAGCCGGTTGCTGTGACGCCTGAGCAGTGGTTCGCTGCAACCTCTGCACAAATTGGCCAGCTCAAATCGGCACAGGAGTCGCTGCTGGAGGCCTTGAGCGGAAAGGTAGATTCGCATATTGCCGAGGCCAAGGCCTATCTCTACGGCACTATCGGCATTTCAGCAGCCTTGATCCTGTTGTTGCTGGTGGGTGGGATGGCGGTGTATCGCAGCATTCGCAATCCGATTGTTGGCCTTTCCGGCTTGATGACCGCGATGAGTCGTGATCTGGATCTGGCACCAAGAGCCAAGCAGCAAGGCGATGATGAAATCGCAGCGATGGCCAACGCGTTTGATCATCTGGTTGATACTTTTGCGGGCACGCTGAAGGTGGTCAAGCAAAGTGCGCATGGTCTGATGGGCTCGGCGACGGCACTGCAGGGTGTGTCTGCGCGCGCAGCAGTGGCTGCCGAGACCCAGAGCGAGTCCTCTACGGGGATTGCGGCGGCGGTCGAGCAGATGACGGTCGGCATTGCATCTGTGAGTGACAATACTCAGGAGAACCTCGAGGTTGCTCAGATGATGCAGCGTGGTGTCACGACCGGACGTAATCGCATGCAGCAAACTACCGAGGCAATGAAGTCTACCGCCAAGACGGTTGATGAGGCTGGCGCCTTGATTCTGGGTTTGGCTGATAAGTCGCAAAGTATCCGCCAGATCATCACTGCAATCCGTGATATTGCTGACCAGACCAATTTGCTGGCTTTGAATGCGGCTATCGAGGCAGCGCGAGCAGGTGAGATGGGGCGCGGTTTTGCGGTGGTGGCGGATGAGGTCAGGAAGCTTGCCGAGCGTACCGGCAAGGAGACAGTCGAGATTACTCACCTGATTGAAGTCATCACCAATGAAACCGCTACGGCTGCGAATCAGATGCAAATGGCGCGCGGCCAGATGGATGAGGGTTTGGCTTTGGTTCGCGATACTTTGTCCGAGCTGGATGCGATTCACAGCGAGGCTGATCAGACTGCAGCCAAGAGCGAGGAGACTGCCGCGGCGATGCGCGAGCAGACAGCTGCCAGCAATGAAGTGGCCGTCAATATCAGCAAGATTGCCTCGCTGGCCGAGGAAAATGCCACGATTGTTGAAGAGGCTGCCGATCTGGCAAGTCGACTGAACGATACTGCGAGTAGTCTGGTGGCTCAGGTGGATCGCTTCAAGCACACCAGTCACTAATGACCCCAGTCAAAAAAAAGCCACCTCTATCAGGTGGCTTTTTTTATTTGCAGTGAGGGCCAACATCCAGTGCGGCCCAGCCTTCGTGGCCAAGCTCTTCTACCACTTCGATATTGCGCTCGAAAATGGCTTCCGGGTCAGGGAACGCTTCGACTGCCCTGGCGATACTTGATTCCCGAATCAGGTGCAGTGTCGGATAGGGCGAGCGGTTGGTCAGATTGCTTGGGTCGTTGATGGTGGTGTCGGCAAACTGGAAGCGAGGATGGAAACTGGCTACCTGGATTTCGCCTTCCAGTCCGAGTTGCTCGAGAGCTGCGTCAGCAATTTCCAGAAAGTCATTGAAGTCCAGAAAACGTGTCAGGGCCAGTGGGTGTACCAGCAGGGTGGTATCGGTTTCTTCCGGCGGAGTTTCCTGCAGCAGCTTGAGCTCCATCATCAGGTGTTCAAGCAGGGTGGCCGGGTCTTTGGCTTCGCTGACCACGATGCGAACCTGATTTTTTACATAGACCGATTTGGCAAAAGGGCAGAGATTAAGGCCGATCACGGCTTTCTCCAGCCAGTTTTTCGTATCCTGGATAATGATTTCTTGATCTGGACTTTGCATTTTTGACCCTTGAAAAACAAAAAAACCCGGACAAGTCCGGGTTTTGCGCTTTAAACAAGCAGCGGAAAATTATTCCGGCTGAATGTTGGAAGCTTGCTTGCCCTTAGGGCCTTCAACGATGTCGAAGCTTACGCGCTGGTTTTCAGCCAGGGTGCGGAAGCCTTTAGCGTTGATCTGGGAGAAGTGAGCGAATACATCGTCACCGCCGTTGTCTGGAGTGATGAAGCCAAAGCCCTTGGAGTCGTTGAACCACTTAACGGTACCGGTTGCCATGTTCTGTTCCCTTTATGGAATAGCGTTGGTAATTTGAGAAAAGCGCATGTCAATCAAGGGAAATGACGAACTGTGGTACGGGCAATGCCACTACAACAACTGACAGATCACATCTTGAAAAACTGCAGCTCGCAGTCTGCCTGCAGAGACGGTTCTCGGCAAGTGTTTTTTTATGCTTGCTACAAAATTCTTAAGCAACAGTTCAATAAATAGCGGTGATCCTTGTGATTTATCAATAAATACAGCGTGTGCAATCCTGGGCGTTGCTAGTCTTATATTGGCTATAAATCATCTAACAACAAAGAGTTGTAGCGGAGGCTTGTTATGGAGGCAGTGCTGGAGCGTTTCAGAATTGAAGATGAAGAGCTGTTTGTCGATTTTCAGAACGCACTGGATGATTATGTGCCGAGAATTTCGCAATTGCTGGGGGCTTTGCGTCATAGCCCGCAGGATGAGGTGCTGCTTGCCGACCTGATGCGACTGATGCACACCATCAAGGGTGATGCCGGTTTATGCCGTATGGGGTTTCTGGCGCAGCTGATGCATGGAGTCGAAGACTTGCTGGCAAGGGTAAGGGCAAAAGAGCTGGCATTCAGTTATGCGATCGAGCAAGCTGTTTTCTTGGCGGTTGACCATCTTGAGCTGCTGATTCAGTCACTGGATCAGCAAAGCGAAGTGCCACTTGATGACTTCAATCGGCTATGTGATGAGTTGAAGCGGGTGGCACGGGTGAATCCTGATGAGCTGGATGAGGCAATTGCCCAGCTGATTGAAGTCGTTACGGGCTACCGCCCGGCCAATATGCACGATGACGATCCGCCGGTATTGCCTGTGGTTGCCGATGCCTTGCGACAGGACCTGCGCCTGTTTCACGAACTGGCAATGCAGCTCGAGCAGCGTTCGCATTTGCTGCAGGGTCGCACCGAACGCAATCTGCTGCTGGCGCGCGAATGTAACGAACTGGCTGGTTTGCCGGTTGATCCGCTGCAGCTGGAGGCGGCGATCTATATGCACGATGTCGGTATGATGTTTTTGCCGGAGGATGTGTGGTTTCGCGCCAGCCGACTGAGCGAAGAGCAGCGCTCCCAGCTGGTGCACCATCCGGGCTGGGCGGCAGATATCCTGGTAAGAATGCAGGGTTGGACGGAAGCGGCCACGATGGTCAGGCAGCATCATGAGCGGCTGGATGGCCGTGGCTATCCGGCAGGGCTGAAGTCGGAAATGATCTGTAGCGGAGCCAAACTGATTGCGATTGTAGATACCTTTGAGGCGGTAATCTTGCGGCACGGACAAAGAATGCAGTCTCGATCGTTGTTGCGGGCCGTGGCCGAGGTCAATGCATGTGAATCGCAATTTGATGCGGGCTGGATTCGCTGTTTCAACAGTGTGGTGCACCGGCGCATTGCCGATGGCTCAGGCTTGCCACATATCCGCTAAGCTCACCACAAAACAAAAGCGGCCCACAATTACGGGCCGCTTTTGTTGGCAGTGCTTGTCTGAATCAAGGCTGTTTAGCAGTCTTCCAGCTGCAGCAGTTCTTCGACGGTCTGCTTTCTGCGGATCAGTCTGTGATCGTCACCATCAATCAATACTTCAGCGATCAGTGGGCGACTATTGTAGTTGCTCGACATTGAAGCTCCATACGCACCCGTATCGTGGAAGACCAGCAGATCACCCACCTCGGCTTGCGGCAGTTCGCGCGGGGTAACCACGCCACCGTCGGTCTGGGTGAATACGTCGCCGGATTCGCACAGTGGACCAGCGACTACGGTCGGTTTGTGAGGTCGTGCGGCATGGTCGGCAGGCAGCAGGCTGATCTGGTGATAGCTGCCGTACATGCTCGGGCGCATCAGCTCATTGAAGCCGGCATCGACCAGCACAAAGTGATTGCGGCCAACGTCCTTGGTGGCGCGCACCTCAGCCAGCAGATGGCCGGATTCGGCCACCAGGAAGCGGCCTGGCTCGATTTCGAGATGCAGGCTGTGGCCGATGATGGCTTCTGCCTGCTTTCGGGCTTCATTCCACAAGCCAAAGTAATGTTCGGTATCCACGGTGGCATCGCCAGCACGATAAGGAATAGACAGGCCGCCGCCGGCCGAGATAGCCAGCATGTCACAGTTCTTGTTTTTCACCTGGCTGACAAGACGGGTCATGGCGCCGCAAACCGACTGCAGATGGTCGTAATCCACGCCAGAGCCGATATGCATGTGCAGGCCAACCAGCTGCAGGCCATGCTGCTTGATGGCATCCAGCGCTTCATCAAGCTGTTCGTGCCAGATGCCATGCTTGCTGTGCTCGCCGCCGGTATTGGTCTTGTTGCTGTGGCCATGGCCAAAGCCCGGGTTGATGCGCAGCCAGACGCGATGGCCAGGGTTGGCCGCACCCAACTGATGCAACATGTCGATAGAGCCAGCATTGACCGGAACGCCATGTTCTACCACCAGCGCCAAGGTTTCACGGTCGATCAGGTCAGCCGTGAAGACAATGCCCGAATCCGAACCTTGCGCATCAAAGCCGGCGGCCAGAGCACGCAGGATTTCGCCACGAGAAACTGCATCAACCTTGACGCCTTCTTCGCGCATCAATCGCAGAATGTGCGTGTTGGAGCAGGCTTTCTGGGCAAAACGGATGGTGTCAAAAGCGCGCAGACGGGCGATCTGGCTGCGAATCACGGCTGCATCGTAAGTCCATAGCGGCGTGCCATAGTGTTGGGTAAGGGCTTTCAGATTATCCGGAACGGGTTTTTGCATGATCTCTTTCCTGAAGTTGTCACCACATCATGCAATGACTGACTTATTCAGTAAAATATCAATTATTTGGCAAACCATTTGATTTTGATATGGCTGAGATTACTCATAGGCAGCTGGAGATATTCCGGACCATCATGATCAGCGGCAGCGTGAGCGAGGCGGCACGTTTGCTGTTCAGCTCGCAGCCAACGTTGAGTCGCGAGCTGGCCAGGCTCGAGCAATTACTGGGCTATGACTTGTTCGAGCGTCAGCGCGGCCGTCTGATCGCCACCGCACGTGCCCGATTGTTGTTTGATGAAGTGCAGCGTTCATTCATCAGCTTGGGCCGGATTGCCGATATGGCGGGCAATCTGCGCCAGGAAGCAGCCGGTGAGCTCAGCATTGTCTGCTTGCCTGCCATTGCCCATGCGCTGCTGCCGGCTGTGTGTCGTCGCTTGGTGGCGGATTTTCCATCACTGCGTGTTTCCATCACGCCGCAAGAGCCGCCCTTGCTGGATGAATGGCTAAGCTTTCAGCGTTTTGATCTGGGGCTGACCGAGCACGCCGAAGCACCGCCGGGTACCCGACTGACCTTGTTGCCGACCTTGCAGGAAGTATGTGTTCTGCCAGCCGGGCATGTCTTGCTGGAAAAGAAGGCGATTTCATTACAGGACTTTGCCGGTCAGAGCTTTGTCAGTCTATCGCCCGATGACCCTTATCGGCTGGTGATAGACCGTCTGTGTGCCGAGGCGGGCATCAAGCGGAAGACGCAATGGGAAACGCATAGTGCAGTGTCGGTTTGTGAAATGGTGAAGGAAGGTCTCGGGGCAGCGATCGTCAATCCCTTGACGGCCTGGGCCATGGCGGATGAAAGATTGCATATTCGTCCGCTGGTGGTGGCCATTCCCTACCAGCTTGCCGTGGTATTGCCCGAGTTTCGTCCAGCAGTAAATATTGTCCCTGATTTCATCCGGGAGGCCGGACTGTATATTGACGATATAAGTCGCAGGGCTTGCGCATGACATAATTTGTCAGCACGATGGGATTTTGACATCGGAGCAAGTGCAATGTGGTGGCGACCAGTCCAGAAGCAGCTGATGACCATACTTGGGCGACTCAAGTATTTTTCAAGACCGCCAGTCATTGTCTTCGACCCCTCGAGCTACAAGGTGAAGGGGCCTGATGTCCGGGAGTTGATCAACATACTGCAAGCTGGTGACATCCTGTTGCGTGCTTATGACGGCTATCTGGATAGCTGGTTTATCCGGCATAGTTGGCCGCAAGGTAGCCAGCGCAAGCCACGTGCCGGCAGATTCACCCATGTTGCCCTGTATGTCGGCTATCTGGCCGAAAGCGACCGTGCCAGAGCCTCAAGCCAGATCAACGGTTATGACTGGGATAGTGATCGCAAGGCGCCCGCGGCGGATTTGCCGCAGATTCGCGAGTCTGCGCGCAAGCAATTTTTTGATCCGGTGTTGAGCAAGGGAGGGCAGGGCGAGTGGCCGGATAACCGCATGGTGGTGCATGCCATGGCAGAAGGGGTTCAGCTGGAGGATATCCTGACCTTCTGCCGTTGCGACTATCTGGCCGTGATGCGGTTACCGGAGTCTGCTGCAGAGGGCGTAGCCAGTCGTGATGATCTGATCAGGCAGGCAGTCGAGACTTCGCTGGCCAAGCTCGGCGCCGAGTACGACTTCAATTGCGCCGATGTCAATCAGTTCCAGAGCTTCAGTTGTGCCCAGCTGGTGTACTACTGTTACCGGCAGGCTGCCGGCTTGTGGCAAATGACGCCGCGCTGGCATGGCTTGTTCGGCCGCTTCATGCTGCGACTCACGGTAACGCCGGACGACTTTGCCGAGGCGGGTCTGGATTGCATCTGGCAGAGTCGCTCGCTGAGAGCGATCAGGACGATGGCGGCAAGCGGCAAGGGTCAATAATGTCGGGTGGGGTGAAGCGATAGCGCTGGCTCCAGCCGCGCAGACTTTCTAGCGGCAATGGCTTGCTGAAGAAGTAACCCTGACCCAGATCGCAACCAAGCAGCCAGAGTTGCTGCATGGTTTCCTCGTTCTCTATGCCTTCGGCAACGACGCGCAAGCCAAGATTGTGTGCAAGATTGATGGTGGAGCTGACAATCGCCAGATTGCCGTCTTCCAAGGTCAACTCGCGCACAAAACTCTGGTCGATCTTGAGTTCGCAGGCAGGCAGTTTTTTCAGATAGGCCAGCGAGGAAAAGCCGGTGCCATAGTCGTCAATCGACAAGTGCATGCCCATACGGATGATTTCCTGCATGATGCTGGTCACTTTTTCCGGCTGCTCTAGCAGCGTGCTCTCGGTCAGTTCCAGTGTAACCAGTTCGGCAGCTACGCCGCTTTCCAGCAGGCAGTCCATCAGTGTAGCCGGCAGGCTTGGATCTAGCAGAGTGCGTGAGGACAGATTGATGGAGACACCGGTGCCTGGCATGTAATCCTGCCAAGCTTGGCAGGCGGCCATGGCATCGCGCAATGTTCGGCGGGTCAGGTGGTTGATCAGACCCGAGCTTTCGGCAATCGGGATGAAGTCAACTGGCGGAATAAAGCCTTCGATCGGGTCAAACCAGCGGGCGAGTGCCTCAAGGCACTGCAGTTGACCCGTATGCAAGTTGATAAGCGGCTGAAAATGCAGCGTCAGTTCGTTTTCCTCTATCGCCGAGCGCAGGCGGCCAAAGCGATAGTGGTATTGCACGAAATAGCGTTCTTGTTGCAGGTCATAGATCTGTGCCGCGCTCTTGCAATGAAGCGCATACAACATGGACTGCTCGGCCTTGTGCAGCAGATTGTTGGCGTCCTGCGCGTGTTCCGGGTAGTAGGCGACGCCGCAGGTGAACTCGATGTGAATGGGAAAGCCATTGATATTGAAGCTAAAGTCGGCGCGACGAATGGCATCCAGCACCCGGCGGCTATCAATGCGATGGCTGCCGATCCGGTAGCACAACAATATTTCCTCTCTTGCCGGTCTGCCAATAAAACCGTAGTTGCCCAGCATGGCACTCAGTCGCTTGCTTAGCTGGCGCATGACCTCATCCATGCCAAGGCTGCCAATGATATTGGCTATTTCAGGCAGGCGATGTAGTCGCACGTACAGGCAGACGATCTGGTTGTGCTGCATCTTTGCACGCTGCACTTCATTTTCGAGCAGATCATCGAGGCGAATCTTGTTGGGCAGGCCGGTGACAAGGTCGTGTTGAGCCTGGTATTGCAAATCGTGCAGGTATTTCTCGGCTTGAGCCGTGTGCTTGATCACCGCCTTTTGCAGTTTTTCCTGGAAGCGACTGCGCAAGAGATTGAAACATGAGGCGATGATAATGATGAATAACAGCGAAGACAGAAAGTGGGGTATCTGCTGGCTGTCGTAGTGATAGGTCAGCGGGTGATCCTGCAGGGCGATCAGCACGAAGGCAACCAGTAGCAAAAAGCACAGTGACCAGTGCCAGCCACCCCGCTGTCCCTTGAGAAAGAATGACAGGAAAGGGAAGGTAAACGCCCAGTAAAGGCCTGAGCCACCGACACCGCCGAAGGCCACCAGCGCAGTAAAGATCAGCAAGCCGCACGCAATGAGCATGTTCTCGGCAAGTGGAATGTACTTCTGATTGGCATTGACCAGCAGGATCGCTGGCAACAGCAGGAACAAGGTTGAAAACAGCTCGATATAACCCAATACCTGATAGTCGGTCAGCACGATATTAAAGACCGAAAACAATAGCCCCACCACAAAGCCCAAGGGGGCGATGGTCAGGATATTGTCTTTGCGTTCATCGAGGCCGAATAGCTCCTGTGACTGATTGCCAGCCAGAGGCGACAGATACTCGGTGAACTTCAGGATGTTTTGTTTGCTCATGCCTGCAGGCGGTAATTCGCTATGGGTATGTCGGTGTGCTGAGCACAATTATAGCCAGCCTTTGATGCCACTGTATAAGCCTGCAGGGTCAAAGTCTGTTAATACCGATTTGTACTGTTGGCATTGTGCTTTGCAATATAATCCCGGCAGATCAGATTGTTAGTACTTTGGAGAACCATGGATCAGCTACTGATAATGATGTCCAAGCGTCAGTCAGGGCAATCGCCCGTACCGATGCTGGCCGACTTGATTGCCAGGATCAGGCCTGACTCGGTTGACGAGATCAATCAGGCGGTCAGCAATGTCAGGGCCTTGACGTATCTGCTGGGCCGGCATGAAGAGTTTCGCCAGGGCTTGCGCCGGGCCTTGCTTGATCTGTTGAAGTCAACCCGCCAGGTTCAGCTCTATACCGATAGCGGCACACTGTCGAACGAGACCCTGCCGCAGGCATTGCGCCGCCGTATTGGCGAGCGCTTATTGCCTCCGGCGCGTTCGGAGAGTCATCTGATTGACCAGTTCGGGCTGATCTTTTCGGATCGCAAGGATTACCAGTGGGTTGGCCGCATGCCTGTCGAGGTGTGTCAGGAGTTATGGCAATCGCTGGCGTGGCAGGAAGAGCCACATAGCGTGATCAATCCGATTCGTTTGCAAATGCTGGAGGCCGTGCAGGTGCTGGCTGCGCGGATTGCAGCCATCGGTCTGGAGCCAGAGCTGGTACAGACCTATCCGGATATCGAACGCTTCGAGTCACCATTTCTGCACTTGTCGGCCGAGTCCATGCGTTTTGTCGAGTCGGTGCGCAAGTCCATGCACGATGACACGGTGGTGCCCGAGGACGACAGGCAGATCCAGGTGTTGCTGGACCAGTGCGAAGAACTGATCGGCAAGCTGCGCAAGGCGGCTGCCTCGCGCGGGGTATCGGTCAGCCTGACTTATCACGTAACCCGCCTGCACCAGCACATCAATCGCATGCGCGTACTGCTGGCCTTGCTGGATGCTGGCAAGAGCCCCGCCAGCGATGGCACCCTGTTTCGTTTTGTCTCCGAGCTGGTCAGGGCCGAGAACCGCCGCTATAGCCTCAGGGATGTGTTTTCGGTGAATACTGAATTGCTGGCCAAGCAAGTGACCGAGCATGCGGGGCGGCATGGCGAGCACTACATTGCCGAAAACCGCAGCGAGTGGTGGCAGATGGGTAAGGCCGCGATGGGGGCCGGCGTGATCGTCGGTTTCATGGCGTTGTTCAAGATTCTGATTGCCAAGCTGCATCTCCCCTTGATCTGGGAGGCGATCGCTTTCGGTCTCAATTACTCGCTGGGTTTCATGCTGGTGCATTTGCTGCATTTCACCATCGCTACCAAGCAGCCGGCGATGACGGCAGCCAGGTTGGCCGCAGCCATCCACGAGGCCGGTGGCAAGGCGAATATGGCCGAGCTGGCCGAGCTGGTGGTCAAGGTGATGCGTACGCAGTTCATTGCGATTGTCGGTAATGTGATGCTGGCGATTCCGGTGGCATGGGCAATTGCCGAGGCGGCGCAGTATCTGTTTGGCGCGCCGGTAGTTGGCCGCGAAAAGGCCGCGCTGCTGCTGCATGATCTGGATCCGCTGGCCAGTTTGGCGATCTTCCATGCCGCCATTGCCGGGGTTTTCCTGTTCCTGTCCGGGTTGATTGCCGGTTATTACGACAACAAGGCGATCTACCGGCAGATTCCGCAGCGCCTCGAGGCGGTTTCGTGGTTGCGCAGTCTGCTGGGGGAGGCGCGCTTGCACCGCCTTGCGCGTTATGTCGGTGAAAACCTGGGCGGCCTGGCTGGTAATTTCTACTTCGGCATGTTCCTTGGCGTCACCGGTACCATCGGTTTCCTGCTGGGCTTGCCGCTGGATATCCGCCACATCACCTTCTCTTCGGCTTATCTGTCTTACGCGGCCGTCGCTTACGACTATGTGCTGCCGCCAGCGATTGTGTTGTGGTCGGTGCTGGGCGTGGCGCTGATCGGCATGACCAACCTAGTTGTCAGCTTTGGTCTGGCCTTGTGGGTGGCTTTGCGTTCGCGCAAGCTCAAGGGTAGCGATGCCTTGCCGCTGATTCCGGCGGTAGCGCGGCGCTTCCTCAAGGGGCCCAAGGACTTTTTCATTCCGCCAGCGGCGAAGAAACTGGCGGATGCCCCGCTGGAAAAGGCCTGATGGTCTGGTGAAAAAGGATGGCGCAAGCCATCCTTTTTCATGTTGGCCTGTTAACTTGGCCGGCAGACAGTCATTACAGAAAAACGATGCGACGACTCTCACTAAAAAGCGTACTGGCCTTGTCTTTTGCCATGTTGGCGCTGCTGCTTTCTCTCATCCTGGTGCTGGTGCTCGAGAAAGCGGCCAGTCGCCAGGTCAGCAATGATATCGGGCGTGATCTGCACGAGCTGGCCTTCCAGATCAGTCACAAGCTGGATACCGGCATGCAGGAGCGCTACGCCGATATTCATATTCTGGCGGCACTGGGACAGGTCAAAAACCCGGCCAGCCAGCCGGTCAACCGTGCGCTGCTGGAATCGTTGCAGGCAAACTTCGCTGACTACGCCTGGATAGGCTTCGCCGATGTGCAAGGCAAGGTGGTGTATGCCACGGGCGGTTTGCTGCAGGGTATGTCGGTGAGCGCGCGTCCGTGGTTTCAGCAAGGTTTGAAGGGCAGCTTTGTCGGCGATGTGCACGATGCCAAGCTGCTGGCCAGCAAGTTGCCACGCGAGGCCAATGGTGACCCCTTGCGTTTTGTCGATGTAGCCGTGCCGGTGTTCGATCAGCAGAAGAAGCTGATCGGTGTGCTGGGCGCACATATGGCGTGGCGCTGGTCGCGCTCGGTGGCGGACAGCACCTTGTTGCAGGCGAGGCGTCACGGCAATGTCGAAGCTTTCGTGATCAATCAGCAAGGCCATGTCTTGCTCGCGCCGGATGGCAAGCACGGGGTTGACCTGCCTGACCTGCCTGATCTGGCAGCGCTGGGTGGCCAGGGCTGGGGGCGTCTGGCCTGGGCGGATGGTGAGTACCTGACCGGCGTATCCAGCACCAAGGGCTATCTTGACTATCCGGGGCTGGGGTGGCGAGTAGTCTTGCGACAGCCGGCTGCCGAGGCTTTTGCACCGGTAACGGCGCTTCAAGGCGAACTGCTGCTGGCGGGCTTGGTATGCGCCTTGCTGTTTGCGGCCGTGGGTGTAGTGTTGGCCATTCATTTTTCACGGCCCTTGCGTGACTTGGCCGCAGCGGCGGATGCCTTGCATGCCGACGAGCAGCAGCTGAGCTTGCCGCTGGCGCGTGGCTATCACGAAGCGCGGCAACTGCGTGAGTCGATGCAAATGCTGTTGCAAAGGGTGGATGTCGAGCGTGGCAAGCTGGCCAGTCTCAATCACTCTCTAGAGGATAAGGTTGCCGAGCGTACGGCTCAGCTGCAGCATGCCAACCGCGAGCTGGCAGATAGTCTGGAAGAGCGTCAGGGCATGGTGCGAATGCTGGATCGACTGGCGTATCGGGATAGCCTTACCGATGTGCTGAATCGTCGTGCCTTCTATTTGCAGGCGCCGCCCTTGCTGCAAGGGTTGGCCGCAGACGGGCAGCGTGCTGCCGTGCTCTTGCTGGATGTGGATCATTTCAAATCGATCAACGACCAGTACGGGCATGATGCCGGGGATGCGGCTTTACAGAGTCTGGCGAAGAGTTGTCAGACCGTGGTGCCGGCTGATGCCTTGCTGGCGCGTTTCGGTGGCGAGGAGTTTGTAATCCTGCTGCCGGCGGCCAATCTGCCACTTGCCCTGTCTTATGCCGAACAGCTGCGTGCGGCAATCGAAAATACGCCGGTTAACTTGCCGGAGCGGCAAATCCGCATGACAGCAAGCATTGGCGTTTGTTTGTGCGGGGATGTCGAGGGCTTGGCACAAGCCTTGAGTCTTGCGGATGAGGCGCTGTACAAGGCCAAGCAGGATGGCCGCAACCGGGTAAGGGCTGCGGCCAACGTTTGAATCAGCTGGCGTCGGCCTCGAAGCGCATGGCGACCGAGTTGATGCAGTAGCGTTCGCCGGTCGGTGGCGGGCCATCCGGGAAAACATGGCCCAGATGGGCGTCGCAGGCTTCGCAGCGCACCTCGGTGCGTATCATGCCGTGGCTGCTATCACGAATCCGGCGGATGCTGCCCGGCACCGCTTCTTCCCAGAAGCTGGGCCAACCACAACCAGCATCAAACTTGCTGGCCGATTCGAACAGCAAGGCATCACAGCAGATGCAGTAATAGCGGCCACGATGGTTGTGGAAGTAATGCTCGCCGCTGAACGGGCGTTCGGTGCCGGCTTCGCGGGTAACGCGATACTGCTCGGGGCTGAGTTGCGCTTGCCACTGCGCCGGAGTCTTGAATACGGTAGGCATGCTGTTCTCCTTTTCTGCCATTGCCACGATTGGTCGTGCAGCCTGCCGGATTCTTACCCGGTGGCGACTTCATCCAGTGATTCGCGCGTCAGATGGCTGGTGTCAGCCCATTGTTCGACTTCCCAACCCTGGCTGGAAACCTTGATACGGTTCAGGGCAGCATTGGGGAAGGCCACGCTGCGTGCACCATCGAGCGGCATGTCTTTGGCAATGCGATAAACCATGTCCAGCACACCACCGTGGGTGACCAGCAGGATGTGCTGGCCCGGGTGCTGGCTGGCGAGTTCGCTGATGGCGTCCTGCACGCGCTGGCGGAAGGTTTGCGGGCATTCGCCGCCGGCCAGATCCTTGCCGGGTGTCGCGTTCTTGAAGTCATGCCAGTGATCGGCTTGCTGTACGGCAGCCTCGTCGCCGGTCAGGCCTTGCAAGACACCCATATGGCGTTCGCGTAGCGCGGCATCAGTGGTCAGTGGCAATGCCAGAACAGTGGCAAGCGGAATCGCGGTCTGGTGGGCACGCAGCAGGTCACTGCTGTACATGGCATCAAAACGGAACTGGCGCTGGCTGAATGCCACCGCCAGCTGGGCGGCTTGTTCGAGGCCGTTATTGTTGAGCGGGATATCAATATGGCCTTGCAGGCGGCGGCTGGCATTCCAGTCGGTTTCGCCATGACGGACAAGGCTGATATGGGTAGTGGCTGGCATTGATGATCCCCGATGATTGGATTGAGCAGTCTACGCAAGACAAAAATCAGGCGCAAACGTTCAGGCCTGCTCAGCGCAAGGCAAACATCAAGCCCAGCGGGACGAACAGCAGGCTGGCCAGATTGCCGATCAGCACGATGGACGCCATCTTGTCCGGCTCCTGCTTGTAAAGCTCGGCCATCAGGAAATTCAGCACGGCGGGTGGCAGGCTGCCAAACAGGATCAACAAGGCGGTTTGCTGCTGGCTAAGCGCAAGCAGTGGCAGGCAGGCCAGTGCGGCCAGCAGGCCGGTTAGCGGACACAATACGGCACCCAACAGACCGACGCGCCAGCCAGCCAGACTGACATCGGTCATGCGTACACCTAGGGCAAACAGCATCAGCGGAATGGTCATGTCGCCCAGCATTTTCAGGCCGGTCATCAGCCAGTCGGGCAGATGCCATTGCATCAGGCCGAACAGCAGACCCAGCGCCGTGGCAATCACGATAGGGTTGCGCTTCAGGCTGGCAAGGCTGGTCTGGTGGCTAAAGATGTAGGCGCCCAGCGTGAAGTGCAGCAGATTGGAAATCACGAAAAGTACGACAAAAGCCTGAAACCCTTCGCGGCCGAAGGCCAGCAAGGCCAGCGGCAGGCCCATATTGCCGCAGTTGTTGAACATCACCGGTGGCAGGAGCGTGCGCGGGCTGACGCCGGCAAAGCGTGCTACCGGCCAGGCTATCAGGCCGGAAACCAGTACTACGATGATGGCGGCGGGGATCAGCTGCCATTGTGCCGCCAGCTGAAAATCACGCGCTGCCAGCGCCGAGAACACCAGCAGCGGCACGCAGACGTCCATATTCAACTTGTTGGCCGCACGCATATCCGGCTTGCTGTGGCGGGCATACAGCCAGCCACAGAGGACGATGACCAGTACCGGCAGGATGATGGTGACGATGCGCTCGAACATATGGCTAACCCCGGATTGTCAGACTGCCATTGTTACCCGATCCGGCCGTGATGAGGCCGAGGGTAAACCCGCAAGAATGTACGGCTGACAGAACAGTCTGATCTGGCGATGCATCACAGGATGCCCACACCTGACACTTCGCGGGCCAGGTTGGCCGCAGCGTTGTCCGTCATCGCGCCGACAAAATCCAGCACCTGCATATAGGCAGCGTACAGCCCGGCCGCCGGTACGACGGGTGCCGGCAGCAGGTTCAGTGCCAGCTGGTGGCGGTAACTGAGCTTGCGTTCGGGGTGACGTACATGCTCGGCCACGGCCGGTACCAGTACATCGAGTATGGTGGCGATGCAGGGGTAGGCGGCCAACTCGGTGACGAGCTTGGTGCGGTGGCGGTAAACCTTGTGGCTGGCCAGCTCCTTGGCGGCGATCAGCGTTTCCTTGATTTCGCCGTTGCAGACGTCAATCAGGTCTTTGGCCGGGAAGGCACCGGCGAGTAGGGTATCCTGATGCAGCATGAACTTGTCGGCGACTTCGGCCACACATTGGCCAATGGCGATGCCGCGCAGCTTGGCACAGTGCTGGCCGTGGTTTTCAACCGGCCAAACGCTGCTGGTTTCGTCAAAGCGGCTGAACAGCGCCTCGAACTCGCGCACATCCAGGATGCCGATTTCGACTGCGTCTTCCAGATCCAGAATCGCGTAACAGATGTCGTCGGCGGCCTCCATCAGGTAAGACAGCGGATGGCGCGCCCATTGTTGCGGTGCCAGCTGCAGCAGGCCCAGTTCGTCGGCGATCTGGCTGAAGTAGGGCAGCTCGGTCTGGTAGATATTGAACTTGCCGCGCGCCTGTGCGCGGGGCGAATCAGCGCACCACGGGTATTTGATCAGCGCGCCGATGGCGGCGGCAGTCAGGCGCATGCCGCCGGCGTGGCGGTACATCTCGAGGCTGGAAACCATGCGCAGGCCGTGGGCATTGCCTTCATAAGTCTGCACATCGGCCTGCTGTGCCTCGGACAGGCCGGTCAGGAAACCGGCGTGTTTCGGGTCACGAAACCATTCGCGCAGCGCCTCTTCGCCGGTATGGCCGAAAGGCGGGTTGCCGATGTCGTGGGCAAGGCAGGCTACCTGTACGATGCTGCCGATATCAAAAGGCGTGATGCCTTCGGGCAGCAGCTGGCCGGCCTGCATCATCGCGCCGACACGGTTGCCGAGGCTGCGGCCAACGCTGGCGACTTCAACGCTGTGAGTCAGCCGGTTGTGGGTGTGATCGTGCGCGGCCAGCGGATGCACCTGGGTCTTGCGCCCGAGGCGGCGAAAGGCGCTGGAAAACACCACGCGGTCGTGGTCGATATGAAAATCGCTGCGCAGCCCGGCGGCACCTTCAATCGTGGCGGGTGTGCGGGTGGTGACAACCTGGCCATCGGCCAGCTTGAAGCGGCGGGTGGAGAGCAGGCGCGACCATGGCATGCTTGGCTGAGTCATAAATTACCCCGTCAGTGTGAAGCTTCATGATGCCACGAATGGCAAGGGGCGGAGCATGCCATTGCATTTGTAATCTTTTTGGTTTATAAATTATCAATCCGATCATGAGCTCAGTCCCACGTGGCTGTCTTGTGATCAATCAGAACAATAATCCGGATTTACCCCCATGACTGTCGCCCACCCCAAACTGATCCTGCTTGCCGTCTGTCTCGTCGCACTGATGAGTACCGCCGGCGTGGCCATGCCTTACCCGATTCTGGCGCCGATTTTTGTCGATGCGCCGGCCGATGCTTTTAATCACTTTGCCGGCTTGCCGCCCAAACTGCTGCTGGGTATCGCGCTTGCGGCCAACCCTTTGGGCATTCTGATCGGCAGCGTGTTTATCGGCGCACTGTCCGACCGTGTCGGCCGCCGCAAGGTATTGCTGGTGACACTGGGACTGACCTTGCTCGGTTATCTCCTGACCGCCTGGGCGCTCGATGCGCGCTGGTATCTGCTGTTTGTGCTCGCACGTTTCCTGACCGGCCTGACCGAGGGCAATGTCGCGGTGGCGCGTGCCATCGTGTCTGATCTGCATCCGCAGCTTGACCGTACCCGCTCGTTTGCCTTGCTCAATGCGGTGCTGTATCTGGGCTGGCTGGTCGGCCCAATGATAGGCGGCTTCACCCTGCCGCTGGGTGAGCCGGTGCCTTTCCTGATTGGCGCTGGCGCCTTGCTGCCGTGCCTGGCGATTCTGCTGTGGGTCTTGCCCGAGACTGGCGAGGCCAAGGGCCTGCAGGGCAGCAGCCTGTTGCGCGCCATTCACCAGCAGCACGCATTTCGCCTCCTGGCCAAGGATTCGGCGCTGGCGGCGGTGTTCTGGATGCAGCTGTTGTTTGCGCTGGGGGTGAATGCCTTTTACGAGTTTTATCCGCTGTGGCTGGTCGAGTTTGCGCGGCTGGACAGCACCGGCATCGCCTGGACGACGGCAGGCCTGTGCGCCTTGATGACGCTGTCCAGCACCATGGTTGGCCGCAAGGGTGACAAGGCCGCTGATCCGCTACGCCGTGCGCGCTTGTTTGCCGTGTGCTCGGGCGTGTTGATGCTGGGGCTGTCGTTAACACCGGCGCCGACCGGTATGCTGTTCATCGTGCTGCTGGGTATTCCGCTGTCGCTGTACAACGCGGTACTGCCGAGCTGGTGTGCCGAGCGTTTTGCCGAGCACGGCCAAGGCAGCGTGATGGGTTTGCTGTCGACCATCTTCTGCATCAGCAATGTGCTGATTGCGATTATCGGCAGCTTGCTGACCCTGTTTGATACCCGTCTGGTGCTGGGGTTGGGCGGCGTGGTGTGCCTGCTGGCGGTGATCAGGCTCAATCGCATCATGCGTCTGCCGCAGATCAAACTGGCGGAGGTGGCGTGATGAGTAGTGCCGACAGCATTCTTTTGCAGTTGAAAAAGCAGGGCGAGCAGACCGCCGCGCAGTTGGCTGCCACCCTGGGTCTGACCAGCATGGGCGTGCGCAAGCACTTGCTGCAGCTGGAAGAGCAGGGCCTGCTGGAAACGCTGGACAAGATCGAAGGCCGTGGCCGGCCAGCGCGTTACTGGCGGCTGGCTGCTGCCGGCCATGCGCGCTATCCGGATCGCCACGCCGAGATGACGGTGCAGCTGCTGACTCTGCTGCGTGCGCAGCTGGGCGAGGCGGCGCTGGAGTCGCTGGTGACTGCGCGCGAGGGCGAGATGCTGGCGCAGTATCAGGCAAGGCTGGAAGGATTAAACACAACGGCGGAAAGGTTGGCCGCATTGGCAGCAGCGCGCAGCGAAGAGGGCTATATGGCCGAGCTGCAAGCGCATGGGCAAGGCTGGTTGCTGATCGAGCATCATTGTCCGATCTGCAGTGCGGCCAAGGTTTGTCAGGGTTTTTGTCGTTCGGAGCTTGCCCAGTTCCAGACGCTGCTGCCCGAGGCGCAAGTCAGCCGCGAACAACATCTGCTGGGTGGTGATCAGCGCTGTGTTTACCTGATCCGGCAGCAATAAAAAACAGGCCCTGCATTGGCGAGGCCTGTTTTTTAGTGGCAGACAGCTCAGTTCTGGCTGATCTGCTGATTGGGCAGCGGGCGATTGCTGCGATGATTACCATGTCTGGCCAGCGGAATGTCGTAGCCGATCATGAACAGCGCGGCTTCAACGCGGCGCAGGCCGTCGTCGCCTTTGCACCAGCTGCTCTTGGCCATTTCGCGGGCGGCATTCACAACCCAGGTGGCGCGGATTTTCCACTCGGCGTGGAAGCGACTGCGGTTGGCCAGCTGCTTGAAGTGCAGCAGGTCGGTGCTCGGATTACGATTCATCGTGGAGGCACCTGGCGCCCACGGGAAGCACAGACAGGGATCCAGCAGGATGCGGTGCTTTTCGCAGTACTGGCGAACCAGGAAACCCATGGCAGCGCCGGTGCGGCCGTCGTAAGACATCAGATCAGGCGCGGCCAGGGAGTAGACCTTGGTAAAGCCTGCGTTCATGCGCAGATAGCCTTCAAAATCACTGCAGTCCGGCTCGATATCACGCAGGATGGCAAGGCTCTGGCTGATCTTGTCGGCCAGCTGGGCGGCATTGTTCTTGGCCCAGTCGCGGTTGTAGGTGTACAGCTTGATAACCTTGCCGCCGGATGCCCACAGCAGAATTTCATCAACGACCTGAACCAGGTCTTCCTTGCTGCCAACCATGGCGGCGGCCAACTGCTTGCGCAGGCGCTGGTTGATCGCCTGGTGTTCATCATAATGACGGCCATTCCAGTAGAAACGGGACTGGGCTTCTTCTAGCGTACTCGCATGGAACTGACGGTTGTAGTTGTCCGGCAGGATCTTGTCGCGTACATAAAACTGGTGCTCGCCAAAAGACTCGCCATCGAGCCAGCTGGCCAATTGCTCTACGAATTGCTGAACCGCCTGATTGCTCAGGTACAGGTGTTTTTGCAGGGGGATGGTCATGAGGAGAATCTAACCCGTGGTTATGTATTGAAATGGGGCTGATCTTCTGTATTTATGTGTCTGTTTTATTGTTTTGTTGTCAGCTTGCACAGAAGTTGCAAATGACTTTTGAATATCTTGATTTTCTCACAATTGTATCTGCCAAAACAATGTTGGATTCCAAAGATATCTTTAGAAAGTGTTAAGAAAGTGCTGTTGTCATTCAAGCTAACCATGCACTATCAAGTTATATGATTCTTTTGATTATAAAAAATGATGATGAGCATGCTGCGCTGTGGTGCTTTAGCAACCACGGTACAATGTGGTGTGAATGAAACTACTGAAGCAAGAGTGTCCATATGAAGTTTGAACACCTGATCCGCATGACCCCGCCGCCAGAAGTCAGCGCCCCCAGCATCGCCCGCGAGGTACTATGGCAAGGCCTGCTTTGTCGCGCCCAACTGCCGATGACTTTCGACGAGAACATCACCTTCTGCGATATCTGCGACAAGCACGCTGATGGCTTTACCCGCGAGATTCATTTTGGCGCGCTGGTGGTGATCGAGCGTGTGCAGCTGGATCATGGCAATGCCGTGCATTACGAAACGCAGGCATCGGCAGAGCATCCGGCCGCCAGGCGCAGCATGATTATCGAAGAGCCGGAAGCTGGCGTGCTGTTTGTACGCTTCCGTTACGAGACCGAAGTGCAGGCAGATGCCGAGACTTCGGCCGAGGAGCTCGAGCGTCTGCTGCCGTATCTGCAATCCGCTTATCGCGAGACTGATCTGGAGCTGGCCAAGCGTATCCTGCAGCTGGCCTACGAAGGTGGCCTGCCGCCGCAGTAATCGCCCGGCATGGCTGATTGCAGGTAGAATTGCCGGCTTGGCCGAAAGGTTATTCTTGCGTTAGCCCCTGCTGGTTATCGCTTTACGGGGCTTATATGCAGTACACCATTTTCGATACGCCAGTCTTGCGTACCATTTGCCGCATTTTTTCCGTCATCATGCTGCGCCTGCTGGGCTGGCGGCTGGATGGCGAGTTCCCGAAGCTGGATAAATACGTGCTGATCGGCGCGCCGCATACCAGTAACTGGGATTTTCCGTTCACGCTGATGTTCTGCTTTGCCGGCCGTGCCAAGCTGTACTGGATGGGTAAGCACACACTGTTTGCCGGCCCACTGGGGCCGGTCATGCGCTGGCTGGGTGGCGTGCCGGTTGATCGTCGGCAGAAAAACTCGCTGGTCGAGCAGATGGTTGGCCGCATGCAGTCATCCCGCCAGCTGGTGTTGGCGATTCCGCCTGAAGGCACCCGTTCGCAGGTGAAGGAGTGGAAAACCGGCTTCTACCATATTGCTTATGGCGCGGGTGTGCCGATTGCACTGGCTTATCTCGACTTCAAGACCCGCCGTGGCGGTGTCGGCAAGCTGTTCTACCCGAGCGGCAATATCGAGAAAGACCTGCCGGAGATTCGCGAGTTCTACCGCGGCATTACCGGTAAAAACCCGCAAAACCAGTAAATGCCGCAAGACGGCGATGAAAAAAGGGAGCATATCGCTCCCTTTTTTCATGTGGCCGAATCCGGCTTAGCCGAAGTGGCAGACGTAGTGCACGGTGTCGCTGACTTCGATCTGGAAGCTGCTCTCGGCAGGTACGCTGAAACGTTGGCCGGCAGCATAGGCGGTGGCGCTGGTTTCGCCGGCCTGGGTGACCAGGCACTGGCCGGCCAGGATTTCCATCACCTCGGCAGCGCCGGTGCTGAACAGCAATTTACTTGGCAGGATGACGCCGACCGATTTCTTGCTGCCGTCGGGCATGATGATGCTGTGACTGACGCACTTGCCGTCAAAATAGACGTTGGCCTCTTTTACAACGCTGACGTTGTCGAACTGACTCATGGTTTCTCCAATCTAGGTCCACGCGGCTTATGCCGCTGTTGTCAGTCCATCATGCCTTGTGCGCTGCAAAAACGTCAATACGGCTGACGCGGATCAGTCCAGTGGCAACTGGACCGCGGTTTCGCCACGGCCGGCGCGCAAGTCCATCAGCACCAGCTTGCCTTTCTCGCTGGCATATTTGACGGTATCCAGGCGATTGGTCTCCAGCAGCAGATACATGATGTCTTGTTCGCTGATGCCGCTGCCCTTGGCCTGGGCAATCGCCTCGGTCAGGCTGGAGGCGAGAATGGAACGGGCTTGCGCCAGGCCCTCGGCCCGCAGCTTTTGCGATTCGGCTTCGGCGCGCGCTTCGCCGAGGATCAGGATGCGTTTGGCTTCGGCTTCTTGTACTGCGGCCTCGCGCTTGCGCTCGGATGCAATCACGCCGTTGAAGGCCTGCTGCACCTCTTCGGACACCGATGGCTGGTCAATCAGCACGCTGACAATCTCGTAGCCATAGCTGCCCATGCGCTCGGCCAGCGTGCCTTGCATCTCTTGCGCCAGCTTGTCGCGGTCTTCGTACAGATCCATCAGCGTCATGGTGGCGGTGGAGGAGCGCAGATTATTGAGCACCCAGGTGGTGACTTGCGCCTGCGGATTGGCGAGCTGGTAGTAGGCATCGGCGGCGCGTTCCGGAATCACCCGCACCATGATGGCAACCGGCATCGCCACAAACATATTGTCGCGAGTCTTTACCTCGACCTGAGCCGACAGCTCGCTGACACGCAAATCCATCGAGCTGGCAATGCGCTGGATGCCGGGGAAAATCCAGTTAAGGCCGGGAGACAATACGCGCGAGAATTTGCCGAAGGTTTCGACAATGGCGAGGGTCTGCTGGTCGATGATGCGCAGGCCGCCAAGGCCGATCAGCAACAGCAGGCCGATGATGATGAGAGTGAAATCCATGATTTGCTCCTCGGTGGGTGAGGCGCAAATTATGACATTGATTTCACGATTGGCGGCTGGTTTATGCCTCAAGACGCCAGAGTCGTGAGTAAATCGTGCAGCCAGCCGTGGCTGCACGATTCTGTGCCGGTCGGATCAGGCTTTTTGCCGGCTTTGCGGGTGTTGATCGCGCCAGGCGGTGATGGCGGCCAACCTTGCGGCATCGACCGCGGCCGGAATCTGCGTCTTGTCGGCGCAGTCGCGTGCCACCGCACCGGCATCGATAGCCGCCGCAGCGGCCTGCATGGCGGCCAGCCAGTCGGCTTGCGGGTAGTCGCACTGTTCGAAATGCAGGCGACCACGCGCATCGGCCACGCAGCTGGCCAGCAGCTGCAGGAAACGCTCGGGGCGGCGCAGTGCATCGCAGTCGCGCAAGAGGCGCAGCACGGTGTCGTCGCGCAGCTGGGCTACGGTGTGAATCTTGGTGTGATACAGCACCGCCAGCCGTGCGAGGTCGCGACAGTCGGCCGGCACGCGCAACCGTTCGCACAGGGCCAGCAGCGGTTTTTCACCGCGACCTTCGTGGCCGATATGGCGTGGCAACACATCGGCCGGCGTCAGCGCCTTGCCCAGATCATGCATCAGCGCGGCAAAGCGCACGGTCAAAGGTTGGCCGCAAGCCGCGCTGTAATCGAGCACGCGCATCACATGATCGCCGGTGTCGATCTCGGGGTGGTAGTCGGCACGTTGCGGCACGCCGAACAGCGCATCGACTTCGGGCAGCAATCTGGCCAGAGCACCGCATTCGCGCAGCACGGCAAACATGCGGGATGGCTTGTCACACATCAGGCCCTTGGCCAGCTCGGCCCACACGCGCTCGGCCACCAGCGCATCGACTTCGCCTTCGGCCACCATCTGCCGCATCAGCGCCATGGTTTCCGGCGCGACAGCAAAGTCAAAACGGGCAGCAAAACGCGCCAGTCGCAAGATGCGTACCGGATCTTCGGCAAAGGCCGGGCTGACATGGCGCAACAGTCGCGCTGCCAGATCCGCCTGACCACCGTGCGGGTCGATCAGCTGGCCGTCGTCATCCTCGGCAATCGCGTTGATGGTGAGGTCGCGGCGGATCAGGTCTTCTTCCAGCGTCACATCCGGCGCGGCATGAAAGGTAAAGCCGTGATAGCCGCGGCCAACCTTGCGCTCGGTGCGCGCCAGTGCGTATTCCTCCTGGGTGCGCGGGTGCAGAAAGACCGGAAAATCCTTGCCGACCGGGCGGAAGCCCTTGGCCAGCATCGCCTCGGGTGTACTGCCTACTACTACCCAGTCGCGGTCTTTCACCGCCAGGCCCAGCAGGCGGTCGCGAACCGCGCCGCCGACAATAAAGTATTTCATCGGCCAGCCGACTCCCGGTAATGACACATGGTGTGATTGAATTCGTGCGTGCCCAGATAGCCCGGGGCGATGGATTCTAGCGCAGCCGGCGTACCAAACCGTGACGGGAAGGGCTGCTCGCTGACATTGTCGACCCGCAGCGAACGCACATTGTCGCGGCTTAGCGGTGGCTGGCCGGGCAGGCATTCCATCAGGCCGGCTTGCAGCATGGCCAGGCCTTCCGGCAGCGCAATGATGCAGCGCGGATGGCCGCCAAGGTTGGCCGCATAGGCAACCAGCTCGCGCAGGGTGTAGACATGCGGGCCGGCCAGATCAAACTGCTGGCCGATGGTGCTGTCGTCCTGCAGGCTGATGGCGACAGCGCGGGCCACATCACCCACCCATACCGGTGCGAAACGGGTAGTAGCACCCGCGAGCGGGATGAAGGGCACTTTGGCCGACAGGCTGGCAAACAGGGTCAAAAAGCTGTCGCCAGCGCCGAAAATCACCGAAGGGCGCAAGATGGTGACATCCAGCGCACTTTGCTTGAGCAGGCTCTCGGCCTTGCCCTTGGTCTGCTGGTAGTCGCTGGGCGCGTTTTCGGCTGCCCCGAGTGCGCTGATGTGCACGATGCGGCGGATGCCCTGTTGCTGGCAGGCGGCGATAATCTTGCTGGCAAGCTGGACATGGGCGCGTTCGAAATCGGCGCGCTTGCCATGCAGGATGCCGACCATGCTGATTACCGCATCATGGCCAGCCAGCAGGCGTGCCAGCGCTTTCTCGTCGTGGACATTGCATTCGATCAGCTCGCAGCCGGGCAGCGGCAGCAGGTCAGCCTTGTGCCGCTCGCGATTGCGGGTGGCGATGCTCAGGCGAAAGCCGGCACGGCTCAGGGCTTCAGCGACATAACGGCCCAGAAAGCCGGATGCGCCTATCAGTGCGATCTTGCGGGTCATCATTTGCTCCTTGTGTCAGCCTTTGCCGGGGATGGTGCCCATGCGCACCTTCAGGCTGCTGCTGCCCTGGCGGAAGGCAGCGTTGTAGTAGACGGCATTGGCCATGACTTTTTGCACGTAGTCACGGGTCTCGGTAAACGGAATGGTTTCGGCGTAGATCGCGCCTTCCAGCGGCAGCACGTTCTGCCAGCTGCGCGCACGGCCGGGGCCGGCGTTGTAGGCTGCGGTGGCCAGTACCGGGTTGCCGGACAGGCTGTCCTTGACGTGACTCAGATACCAGGTGCCCAGCTGGATATTGGTGTCGATGTGGTTGACGGCATAGTCCTTGATGCCGATCTTGCCGGCAACCCAGCGCGCTGTAGCCGGCATCAGCTGCATCAGGCCGCTGGCACCCACGCCGGAGCGCGCGACATTCAGGAAGCGGCTTTCCTGGCGCATCAGGCCGTATACCCAGGCCTCGTCTATGCCCAGTTCGCTGGCGTAACGGCGGGTGACGTCACGATACGGCGTCAGATAGCGCAGATTGAAGTCATGCACGCGCACGGTGCGCTCGGCGGCCTGGATGGCCATATCGTACAGATGATTGTCGAGCGCGATTTCGGCTGCGGCCAACAGTTGTTCATCGTTGAAGCTGCGAGTTTTCCAGCGCCACAGGCGGCGGCCTTCCTCGCGCCAGCTGGCGTCACCGCTGCGGTCGGCCAGTTGCGACAGGGCCAGCACCAGGCGGATATCGCTATCGGCCTCAAGCTGTTTGCGCAGTTTCGGGTCGGTCGTGTCACGCTGCGCCGGTTCTGCCAAAGCATCGCCAAGCTCTTCGCGTGCCAGCAGGCCGTAGTAATCGTGGGCAAAGCTGGCCTTGATCAGCAGCGGGGTGGCTTCCTGCTGTGGGCGACCAAGCGCCATCAGGCTGCGCGCGCGCCAGTATTGCCAGGCGCGGTCATCCTGCAAGCCTTCTGGCAAGGCGCGGCTCAGCTGTTCGAGGCGCGGCCAGTCCTGCTGGCGCAGGGCGGCACGCAGCCACCATTCCCATTGCTCGTCGGTGAGCTGGCTGGCGTCGGCGCGGGCAAAACTGTCCAGTGCCTGCGGCATATTGAGTTGCTGGGCGCTGCGCTGGGCTATAAAGCCCCAGGCAAAGCCGCTTTGCGCCTGAGTCAGCAGGCTTTCGCTATTGGCGAGTTTGACGAGGGCGGCATTCAGATTGCTGCGCGCCAGCGTCAGGATTTCTTGCAGGCGCTGTTCCTGGCTGTCTTTGGCAAAAAAGGCCTGCTCAAGGTTGGCCGCACGCGCAAAAGTCTGACCGACAGTGCGGTAATTGCTGGCCAGCAGCAGGCGCAGGCGGGATTCGGCCTGCGCGCGGCTCATCACGCCATTGGCGGCGTGCAGCTCGGTCAGGCGGTAGCAGCCGTCACTCAGGCGCACCTTCTGCCACAGCGAGGTGTCCGGCTTGGGCGTTTGCCGTGCCAATAGCTGGGCGGCCTCCAGATAGCAACGGGTCTCGCCATCCTGATCTTCGTAAGCGAGATTGCCGGCCACAGTGCGTACCGCAGACCAGTTTTCCTGCTTGCCGTAATACTGGCTGAGATTGTTCAGCAAGCGGATGTCGAGGTAGGCATTGCGGGTATTGCCCAGCAGGCGGCGGGCCGGGCCGTCGTCCTGTTTGTCCAGCGCCAGCAGGGCCTGCCAGTAGGCTGGCCAGGCATCGAGGCCGACAGGGTTGGCCGCAAGGCCTTGCAGGCTGGCGAGGTCTTTGCGGGTATAGGCTTCGCGGGCTTTTTGCAGCTCGCCGTCAGTCAGTGCAGCGTGTCCTGCCAGCGGCAAAAGCGACAGGGCAAGGGTAATCAGCAAGGGTTTCATGACTTACTTTCGCCAGAAGGTGGGGGTGAGCAGGATCAGCACGCTGAAAACTTCGAGGCGGCCGACCAGCATGGCAACAGAACAGACCCAGATCTGGAAGTCGTTGAGTCCACTATAGTTCCCGGCCGGGCCGATCTGGCCAAGGCCGGGGCCGATATTGTTGATACAGGCGAGGCTGGCGCTGAAGGCGGTCATGAAATCCAGACCGCTGCCTATCAGCACGAAGGTGAAAAACACCACGCTCATGAAGTACACAAAGATGAAGCCAAGTACCGAGAATGCAACCGCATCCGGAATCACACGATGGCCGATCTTCAGCGGAATCACCGCCTTGGGGTGCAGCAGGCTGCTCATTTCGCGATAGCCCTGGCGGGTCAGGATCAGGGTGCGGATCATCTTGATGCCGCCGCCAGTCGAGCCGGAGCTGACGGTCAGGCAGGACAGGAACAGCATCCACAATGGCACAAAGATCGGCCACTGCGCATAATCGACGCTGGCATAACCGGTGTCAGTGGCCACCGAGATCAGGTTGAACGTGACATGGCGCAAGGCGGTAGGGAAGGTGTAGATCTGCTGCCACCACAGATACACGCTCATTACCAGAATGCTGCCGAACAACAGACCCAGCACGTGGCGTGCTTCGATATCCAGCAGATAGGATTTCAGCGAGCGGCGCTGCCAGGCAAGAAAGTGGGTGGCAAAGTTCAGTGCCGACAGCAGCATGAACACGCACAGGATGCCTTCGATCAGCGGTGAGTTGAAATGACCGATGCTGGCATCCTTGGTCGAGAAACCGCCCAGCGCCACGGCAGTAAAGGCGTGGCAGATCGCATCGATTACCGACATGCCGGCAAGATACAGGCAGGCAAAGCACACCAGTGTCAGGGTTGAGTACACATACCAGAGGTTTTTGGCGGTCTGACCGATGCGCGGAGCGAGCTTGTTGTCCTTCATCGGGCCGGGCGTCTCGGCCTTGTAAAGCTGCATGCCACCGATGCCGAGCATGGGCAACACGGCCACGGCCAGCACGATGATCCCCATGCCGCCGAGCCAGCTCAAAAAATGTCGCCAGAAATTGATGGCTGGCGGCAGACGATCAAGCCCGGTCAGGGTGGTAGCGCCGGTGGTGGTCAGCGCCGACATGGCCTCGAAATAGGCATCAGTGACCGACAGGCCCGGCAGGTAATACAGCATCGGCAGGCTGGCGGTGCCGGCAAAGCTCACCCACAGCAGGGTCACCAGAATAAATCCGTCCTTGGGCTTCAGTTCGGCCTCGAAGCGCACGGTCAGCAACCACAAAATCAGCCCGAACAGGCCGCTGACGCCGGCTGCATGAGCGAAATAGCTGACGGTGCCATCATCGTAAGCGAGCGATAGACCGATCGGGAAAATGAAAATGGCCGCAAACAGCATGATCAGCTTGGACAGCACATGGACGACGGGCAGGATTTTCAGCATGCCTTGTTCTTGCTCTCGTAAAGTTCCAGTGGCAAGCCATCCGGGTCGGCAAAAAAGGTAAAGCGCTTGCAGGTATATTCATCGACGCGCACCGGTTCGACCGCCACGTTGGCAGCGAGCAGATCACTGATGCAGCTATCCAGATCGTCGGTGGCAAAGGCGAGGTGACGCAGGCCGCAGGCCTCGGGGCGGCTGGGGCGGGCAGGGGGCGCGGGAAAGCTGAACAGCTCGAGCTGGCTGCCGTCGGGCAGTGCCAGATCCAGCTTCCAGGAGTCGCGCGCGGCGCGGTAGTTCTCGGCCAGAATCGGCAAGCCCAGCAGCTCGTGATAAAAGGCACGGCTGCGCGCATAGTCGCTGCAGATGATGGCAGTGTGATGAATGGCGAGCAGGCGCATCAGAAGAACCCCATTTTTACCTGGATCAGTTTTTCGATCTGGCGCAGCTGGCGGCGGCGCGAAACAAAGATGATCAGATGATCTTCGCTTTCCAGCCGCAGGTCGTGGTGTGCCATCAGCACCTGGTTGCCGCGAATTACCGCGCTGATGGTGCTGCCGGCCGGCATATTGATTTCTTCCACCTTGCGGCCAACCAGGCGCGAGGTTTTTTCGTCACCATGAATGATGGCCTCGATCGCCTCGGCGCGGCCGCGACGCAAGGGGTAGACCGCGCTGACATCGCCACGACGCAGATGCGACAGCACCGAGCCGATGGTGGAGAGGTGCGGCGAGACCACCACGTCGATGCGATTGCCTTCCAGCAGATCGACATAGCTCGAGCGGTTGACCAGCGCAATCACACGGCGCGCGCCCATACGCTTGGCCAGCAGGGTGGACATCACATTGTCTTCGTCGTCATTGGTCAGCGCACAGAACACGTCCATCTCGTCAATGTTTTCGTCTTCCAGCAGCGATTCGTCTGTTGCCTCGCCATGCAGCACTAACACCTTGTCGAGGTTTTCCGACAGCCACTGTGCGCGCTCGCGCCGTGCCTCGATCAGCTTGACCTCGTAGTCATGCTGCAGCAGGCGAGCAAGGCGATAGCCGATATTGCCGCCACCGGCGATCAGCACGCGCTTGACCGGTTTTTCGCTGCGGCGCAGCTCGTTGAGCATTACCGGCACATCATTCTTGGCGGCAATGAAGAAAACTTCGTCATCCGGCTCGATGATGGTTTCGCCATTGGGGACGATCAGTTTGTCCTGACGATAGATCGCGCAAATGCGGGCGTCGGTGTCGGGCATGTCGTCACGCAGCTGACGCAAGGGGCGGCCGAGCAACAAGCCGCCGCTGCCGGCGCGCGACACCACCAACTGGGCGAGGCCGTCGCCAAACTCCAGCACTTGCAGGGCGCGCGGGTAAGACAGCAGCTGATAGAGGTTGTCGGTGACGATCTGCTCCGGGCAGATGGCGTGGTCGACGGCAAATTGCGCCAGCACGGCAAACTCGCCTTCGACATATTCGCTGGCGCGGATGCGGGCGATACAGGTCGGCACATTGAATTTGCTGCTGGCCAGTGAACAGGCCAGCAGATTGGTGTCGTCATTGCGGGTCAGCGCCAGCACCATTTCGGCATCATCCGCGCCGGCATTCTGCAGAATGCTCGGATGTGCGGCATTGCCCAGTACGGTACGGATGTCGAGGCGGTTTTGCAGCAGTTTCAGCAGATTGGCATCCTGATCGACCACCGTGACATCGTTACCTTCGTCGGTGAGGGTTTCAGCAACACTGGCGCCAACTTGTCCGCCACCCAGAATCAGAATTCGCATCGAGACACCTGGCCGGGGCGCAAAACCTTGCGCCGGTTATGGAAATGCCTTGCATTCTACCGAGGATGCAAGGCATTGTCCTTGATTGATAAGCAAGTGCTGGAAGCACTTTTAATGTAATTGCTTAATCTTTATCAGCGGGGAGACTGTTCTTGCCAGCATCGGCCGAGTCGTCATCATCCATCAGGATGCGGTGTGCCGGGCCTTCCAGATCATCAAACTGGCCGGAGCGTGTCGACCACCAGAACACCACGCCGATGAAAAACACCAGCACGATGCTCATCGGAATCAGCAAATACAGACTTTCCATTATCTTTCCCGTTTGATGAGGCGCAGCGCGTTGCAGACGACCAGCAAGGAACTCAGCGCCATGCCGAGGCTGGCGAGCCAGGGGGTGACATGGCCGGCCATCGCCAGCGGCAGGGCCAGCAGATTATACAGCGCTGCCCACCACAGATTCTGGCGGATGATTCTCATGGTGCGACGCGCCAGTTGCAGTGCTTGCGGCAGCTTGCCGACCTCGTCATGGATCAGCACCAGATCGCCACTGGCGCGGGCGACGTCGGTGCCGCCGCCCATGGCCAGCGACACATCGGCACGCGCCAGTACCGGCGCATCATTGATGCCGTCACCCAGCATCCATACCTTGCGGCCTTGTTGTTGCAGCTGGCCGACGTAGGCGAGCTTGTCCTCCGGCGTGGCCGCGGCCTGCCAGTGGCTGATGGCCAGCTTGCCGGCAAGTGCCTGTACTGGGGCGGCCGCATCGCCGGACAGCAGATGTACCTGCAGGCCTTGCTGCTGTAATTCGCGGATCATCTGGCTGGCGTCTTCGCGCAGCTGGTCGCCGATGGCAAATACCGCTACGGCCTGATCGTCACAAGACAGGATGATTTCGGTGCAGTCTTGCGGCCAGCCTTGCGGGCGGCCTAGCTGATCTTGATGACAGGCAAAGGCCGGGCGGCCAAGCTTCCAGCGCTTGCCGTCCAGTGTGGCACTGATGCCCTGGCCCGGCGTGTTTTGCAGCGCGCTGATCGGTGGCAGCGCTTGCTGGTTGGCCGCCAGTACGGCGCGGGCAATCGGATGCTCGGAGCCGGCTTCCATCGCGGCGGCAATGGCGAGCGCCTGTTCATTGCTGATGCCGCTGCTGTGACTGGCCAGCAGTTGCATGCGGCCGTGGGTCAGCGTGCCGGTCTTGTCGAACACCACATCGGTGATCTTGCTCAGACCTTCGAGCGCATGGCCGCGAGCCGTCAGTACGCCCAGCTGGGCGAGGTGGCCGGTGGCGGCAGTCAGCGCCGCCGGGGTGGCCAGCGACAGCGCGCACGGGCAGGACACCACCAGTACAGCGACGGTAATCCATAAGGCATGCTCGGGGTCGAGCGGATACCAGCCGATATAAGTACCGATCGCGGCCAGCAGCAGCAGCGCGACAAACCAGCTGGCAAAGCGGTCGGCCAGGCGCGAAAGCCGCGGCTTTTCGGCCTGTGCCTGATCCAGCAGGCGCACGATGCTGGCAAGACGCGTCTGCTGGCCAATGCGGCTGACTTCGACAATCAGCGGGCTGCTGGTATTGACGCTGCCGGCGATGATTTCGTCACCGACGCTGTGTGCCACCGGCAGGCTTTCGCCGCTGAGCAGGGATTCATCAAGGCTGGAGCTGCCTTCGCGGATGATGGCATCGGCCGGCACGGTCTCGCCCGGCTTGATCAGCAGCATGTCGCCGGTTGCAAGGTTGGCCGCGGCTACGGCTTCGGTGTCACGCGCTTGCGGCCAACTTGTCAGTTTGTGGGCGAAGGCGGGCAGCAGCTTCACTAATCGCTCGGTTGCTTCGCCGGTCTTGCGGCGTGCCACGCTTTCCAGATAACGGCCACCCAGCAGCAGAAACACGAACATCGACACCGAGTCGAAATACACGCCGTGTTCAACCTTGTTGATCAGCGCCCAGAAGCTGGCGACAAAGGCCGCCACGATGGCGATGGCCACCGGTGTATCCATGCCGACACGGCCGGTTTTCAGATCGCGCAGGGTGTTGCGGTAAAACGGTACCGCCGAATACAGCATTACCGGCACCGTCAGTACAAAACTGGCCCAGTGCAGCATCCACAGCCATTGCGTCTCGATTTCGCCTTCTGGTGCCATATAGACCGGATAGGCATACATCATCACCTGCATCATCGACAGGCCGGCGACCCACAGCCGGTTCAGCGCCTGCTTGCGTTCTTTTTGATGCAGCGCTTCCTGGCGGCTGGCGTCGTAGGGGTGGGCGCGATAGCCGATGGCGGCAATGGCCTCGAGAATCTGCGACAGCTGCAGTGTCTTGTTATCCCAGCGCACGCGAGCACGGTGGTTGGCGTAGTTGATATCTATAGACAGGATGCCCGGCAGACGACGGACTTGCTGTTCGTTCAGCCAGACGCAGGCGGCGCAGGTAATGCCTTCCAACATCAGCGCGGCTTCGCGGATGTCGCCGTCTTCGGTGCGCACGAAACTCTGTTGCAGGCTGTCGTTGTCGTACAGCTTGATCTGCTGCAGCAGCTCGGTTGGCAAGGACTCGGCCTGACGGCCCTGTTCGGTGCGATGCTGGTAATAATCATCCAGCCCGGCGTCGATAATGGTTTGCGCTACGGCCTGGCAGCCGGCACAGCAGGCGGCCTTGCGTTGCTGGCGATAAAGGATGGGGAAATCGGCATCGGCGGGCGCCGGCAAGCCGCAGTGGAAGCAGGTTTCGTTCATGGCGTGCTATTGTAATGCAAGTGATTTGCAAAGGCTTGCGGAGTGTCAATGATGTCCATGCTGACGGTGTGCCAGGACCAGCCTGGCGATGAAAGTAGCCTGTATCTGTCGCTGACAGAAAAGCCGGTGCCAGGCCCCGGGCAATTGCTGGTGCGGGTGTTGGCTGCCGGTGTCAATCGTGCCGATCTTGTGCAGCGTGAAGGCAAGTACCCGCCACCGGCCGGCGCATCAGCGGTGCTGGGGCTGGAGGTTGCCGGCATTGTTGATAGCGTCAATGGCCCGTCTCGCTTTCAGGCTGGCGATGCAGTGTTTGGTCTGGTGCCGGGCGGGGCTTATGCCGAATATGCGTTGCTGGATAGCGCACTGGCGATTCCGAAGCCTGACAGCCTGAGCTGGGTAGAGGCGGCGAGTCTGCCCGAGGTGTGGATGACGGCGTGGTTCAATCTGGTCGAGCAGGCGAGCCTGCATCCGGGCGAGACGGTGCTGGTGCATGCGGCGGCCAGCGGTGTCGGGGCGGCGGCGATACAGTTGGCCGCAAGCCTTGGCTGCAAGGTGATTGCCAGTGCCGGCAGCGAAGAGAAGCGTCACTGGTGCCGGCAGCTGGGGGCGGATGAGGTGATTGATAGCCGCGCGCCAGGTTTTGCCGCGCAACTCAAGGCTCAGGGCGGGGTGGATGTGATTCTCGACCCGATAGGCGCGAGCCTGTTTGCCGATAATCTGGCATGCCTTAATCAGGACGGGCGGCTGATCAATATCGGCATCCTGTCCGGCGGCAAGGCCGAGATCAATCTGGGTCAGCTGCTGGTCAAACGTTTGCGCGTTCAAGGCTCGACCTTGCGCAGTCAGTCTTTGGCGGTGCAGGCAAGGTTGGCCGCAGCGCTGGAGCAGGAGATTCTGCCGGCGCTACTCGATAGCAGGCTGCGCTTTACCATCGACAGCACTTATCCGCTGGCGGCGGTGGCCGAGGCGCATCGCCATCTTGCGGCCAACCTTAATCAGGGCAAGGTGGTGTTGACGCTGTTTCCTGTCACGGCGGCGTCATGATGTGCTGGCAAGATGGCCAAGTCCTGCAAGGGGCTTGGCGATAGGAAAAGGGGCAGCCTTGGCTGCCCCTTCGTCATGGGGCATCAGGCTGCGTTGCTTGGCGCAAGCGCCTCGATCAGCGCGACTTCTTGGGTGTAGCCCAGCTGCTTGAGTTTTGCCAGCAGGGCTTCGCCGTCTATTTCGTGCTTGCGATCGAGCTCGTCATGCAGGATGCGGCTTTCGACTGCCAGCCACAGGCCGCGGCAGGAGTCTGCAGTCTCGAAGCTCACACCACGCAGCACTTCGGCGATCAGCATCAGCTCGGCATCATCAAAGCGGCGCGACAGCAGTGCCTGCTCGCGGCGGATGATTTCGGCGTAGCGGTCGCACATCTGCTGGATGCGCGCGTCAAGCGGCGTGTCGAGTTCGGTGTCTTCGAGTGCCTCGGTGTTGAACCAGGCCGCAGCGTCGAGCGTAATGCCCTCGGCGGCTTCTTGCCAAGCTTGTTGCAGGGCATGGTGAAAGCGAGGGTCATCTATAAAGGAGAGTGGCGGCAGCGCGATGGCCGGAATGCGCTCGGCCTCCAGAATTTCGCCATTGGCCAGCAGCTCGCCATCGTCGCTGCAGTCAACCTCGGCTCGCCAGATCGCTTCTTCGCCGGTGGCAAGATTGTCGATCAGTACTTCGAGGTAAGGCAGGGCGTAGGGCTGGCCTTCGTCATCAGTAACCAAGCGAATGCCGATGTCGAACAGCTGGCGCTTGTCGAGCTTCAGCATCTGCAGGCCGTTGTCGTGACGCAGTAGCAGGAAGTGATCGCCGGCGTCGTAAGTAGCGACATCATGCAGGTTTCTGGCAGGGTGGCGCAGTTCGGCGTCGAGCTCTGCGGCCAACTGGTTGATGTCAAGTTGCTGGCTGGCCAGTTGTTGCAGATGTGCCTGATGGGCGTGCCATAATGCATTCCAGTCGTACATTTGTTGTTTCCACTTGATCGAATGTGCACAGTTTAGCCAAAAATCGACGCTTGCGCCGTGATGCAAGCGTCTGATTGTGCTAAGATCGCGCGACTTTTTTTGATGATGCATCCCATGACCAGACAAATCCGTAACATCGCCATTATTGCCCACGTTGACCACGGCAAAACCACGCTGGTAGACCAGCTGCTGCGCCAGTCGGGTACCTTCCGCGACAACCAGCAGGTTGACGAACGCGTGATGGACTCCAACGATCTTGAAAAAGAGCGTGGTATTACCATTCTGGCGAAGAACACCGCCATTGAATACGAAGGTGTACACATCAACATCGTGGATACTCCGGGCCACGCCGACTTCGGTGGCGAAGTAGAGCGCGTACTGGGCATGGTTGATGGCGTGCTGCTGCTGGTGGATGCCGTTGAAGGCCCGATGCCGCAGACCCGTTTCGTTACCAAGAAGGCACTGGCTCTGGGCCTGCGTCCTATCGTGGTGATCAACAAGGTTGACCGTCCGGGCGCGCGTCCTGACTGGGTGGTAGACCAGACTTTCGACCTGTTCGACAAGCTGGGCGCAACTGACGAGCAGCTGGATTTCCCTATCATTTACGCTTCCGGTCTGAACGGCTTTGCCAAGCTGGAGCTGGACGTCGAGTCCGATGACATGCGTCCGCTGTTTGAAACCGTACTGAAGCACGTGCCGACACCGGCAGGTAGCCCGGATGCGCCGCTGCAGCTGCAGATCGCCGCGCTGGACTACTCCAGCTACACCGGTCGTCTGGGGGTTGGCCGCGTACTGAACGGTCGCATCAAGCCGGGTCAGCAAGTTGTGGTGATGAACCATGACGACCAGGTGGCTTCCGGTCGTATCAACCAGGTACTGGGTTACAAGGGTCTGGATCGTGTGCCGGTTGAAGAAGCCGAAGCGGGCGACATCATCATCATCTCCGGTATCGAGGATATCGGTATCGGTGTGACCATTTGCGACAAGGATCAGCCAGTCGGCCTGCCGATGCTGTCCGTTGATGAACCGACCCTGACCATGGACTTCATGGTTAACTCCAGCCCGCTGGCTGGTACCGAGGGCAAGTTCGTTACCTCGCGCCAGATTCGTGACCGTCTGACCAAAGAGCTGCTGACCAACGTGGCCCTGCGTGTTGAAGACACCGAAGATTCCGATATCTTCCGCGTATCCGGTCGTGGTGAATTGCACCTGACCATTCTGCTGGAAAACATGCGTCGCGAAGGCTTCGAAATGGCTGTGGCCAAGCCGCGCGTGGTGTTCAAGGAAATCAATGGCGAGAAGTGCGAGCCATACGAAAACCTGACCATCGATCTGGAAGACTCTCATCAGGGTGGTGTGATGGAAGAGATCGGCCGTCGTCGTGGCGAGCTGACCAATATGGAATCTGATGGTAACGGTCGCACTCGTCTGGAATACCACATTCCGGCGCGTGGTCTGATCGGCTTCCAGTCCGACTTCATGACCATGACTCGTGGTACCGGCCTGATGAGCCACGTATTCGATGACTATGCTCCGGTCAAGGCTGACCTGCCGGGTCGTCATAATGGCGTGCTGATTTCCCAGGACAATGGTGAGGCCGTTGCGTATGCACTGTGGAACCTGGAAGATCGTGGCCGCATGTTTGTCTCCCCGGGCGACAAGCTCTACGAAGGCATGATCATCGGCATTCACAGCCGTGACAACGATCTGGTCGTGAACCCGCTGAAGGGCAAGAAGCTGACTAACGTTCGTGCTTCCGGTACTGACGAAGCTGTTCGCCTGACTACCCCGATCAAGCTGACTCTGGAGTCTGCCGTCGAGTTTATCGATGATGACGAGCTGGTCGAGATTACGCCTAAGTCCATCCGTATTCGCAAGCGCTACCTGCAAGAGCATGAGCGTCGCAAGATGGCCAAAGAGTCGTCCTGATCGACGTCATGAAAAAACCGCCCGAAAGGGCGGTTTTTTTTACGGCTGTATCAAGTTCGCACTGCTACTGAGGTGCTCATGAAAAAACCCGCCGATTGGCGGGTTTTTCCTGATTGGTACAGCACTTACTTGGCTGGGCCACCAACAGTGGAAACAACTTCCCACTTGCCGCCTTTAACCTGGTAAACGGTTACAGCGCCATCCTTGATGTCGCCCTTGTCATCAAAGGCGATCGGGCCGGTAACGCCAGTCAGCTGGGTCTTGGCAACTTCTGGCAGGTAAGCCTTAGGATCGGTAGAGCCTGCACGCTTCATGGAGTCAACCAGTACTTTCACAGCATCGTACTCGTACGGTGCGTAGATCTGTACCTCGGTGTTGAACTTGGCCTTGAAGCGTTCGTTGAAGGCGGCGAAGCCTGGCATCTTGTCGCGTGGTACGCCGCAGCTGGAGGAGTACTGGCCTTCAGAAGCTTCGCCAGCCAGCTTGATGAACTCCGGAGTCTGCCAGCCATCGCCACCCATCAGCTTGGCCTTGATGCCCAAGCGCTGCATCTGCTTGGCCAGTGGCGCAGCTTGTGCATCCATGCCGCCGTAGAAGATAACTTCAGGGCTGGTGGCTTTGATGGAGGTCAGAATAGCGTTAAAGTCGGTTGCGGTGTTGGTGGTGAATTCACGCTTCACAACCTCGCCACCTTTGGCTTTGACGGCCTTTTCGAACTCGTCAGCCAGACCTTGGCCGTAGGCAGTGCGGTCGTCAATGATGGCGATCTTCTTGGCCTTCAGGGTGTCAACGGCAAACTCACCCAGTGCTTTGCCTTGCTGTACGTCGTTGGCAATCACGCGGAAGGTGGTCTTGAAACCCTGTTTGGTGTAGTCCGGGTTGGTGGCGGACGGAGAAATCTGTGGAATGCCTGCATCGGAGTAAATCTTGGAAGCAGGGATGGTGGTACCGGAGTTCAGGTGGCCAACTACGCCGACTACGCCGGCATCAACCAGGCGCTGTGCAACCTGGGTGCCGATTTTCGGGTCGGCCTGGTCATCTTCCGAAACCAGTTCGAACTTGACTTTCTTGCCGCCGATTTCAACACCTTCGGCGTTCAGATCTTCGATCGCCAGTTTGGCGCCGAATTCATTATCTTTACCCAGGTGCGCAATCGGGCCGGTCATTGGGGAGACTTGGCCGATTTTGACGACAACCTCACCGGCGGCTTCTGCTGGAGCAGCGGCAGCTTGTTCTGCTGGTTTCTCTTCTTTTTGGCCGCAAGCGGTCAGTGCGATGGCAGCGGCTGCAAAGAGGCTGAGACGTGCGAATTTATTCATCTTGTATTTCCCCTGGTCTTCTTAATGTGACTCGTATGGTCTGCCGTCATTCTTTTGGAAAGGGCAGATGCGGACTGATTATGCGTAGAGCCATATTGAGTGTCAACGAGGGGCAAATCAAAGTGAGTTGCTTGTGCCAGGCGGGCTGCTTGGTCGTGCCTGAAATGTTGCACTGCAATGGGATTGTGTTGAGCGTTGTCAGTGCCAAATAGCACAATGGCGCACCATTTGGGTGCGCCATTGTGTACAAAATACTGCATTTGCTAGCATTTTGCGCCAAATTGTATGGCGCGTTCTTTGCGCGAGTCACTTTGCGCACTTGTACTTTCCCAGCCAGCAGAGTGTTGCATTACTAGCGATTCCAGCGTCTGGATCCAGGTATCTTGCTCGTTCAGGCAAGGGATGTAGCGGTATTCACCGCCCCCATTGGTGAGGAAAATTTCTTTGCCTTCCATGGCAATTTCTTCGAGCGTCTCAAGGCAGTCGCTGACAAAGCCCGGACAAATGACGTCAAGCTTGGCCGTCCCAGCCTTGCCAAGGTTGGCCAATGTTTCAGCCGCATAGGGTTTCAGCCACTCGGCCCGGCCGAAGCGGCTTTGGAAGCAGACTTCGTACTGGTCTTTTGCAAGCTCCAGGCGCTCGGCAAGCAGGCGACCGGTTTTCTGGCACTCGCAGAAGTATGGGTCGCCCTTGTCGTGAGTGAATTTCGGAACGCCATGAAAAGACATCAGCAGCTTGTCGCCACGACCGACGTTTGCCCAGTGCTGTTCGACTTGTTGTGCCAGTGCCTCGATATACAGTGGGTGGTCGTGAAAATGACGAACGGTTCTGACTTCGGGCATATTGCGCAGTTTGTTCAGGTGCCGGAAAACATCGTCCAGTGCAGTGCCAGCGGACGAGGCCGCATACTGCGGGTACAGAGGTATCACGAGCAGACGCTCAACACCATTGCTGCGCATCTTGTCGATCACGCTGGCGACAGAAGGTTGGCCGTAGCGCATGGCAAATTCGACTTGCAAGTGCTCTTGCCCGGCTTGTGCGAGTTTTTGCTGCAGCAGAGCAGTTTGCTGTCGGGTGTGTAGCAATAGCGGTGAGCCGCCGCTTTGCCAGATGCTGGCGTACTTCTCGGCACTCTTGCGCGGCCGGAAGGGGAGAATGAAACCATGAAGTATCGGTAGCCAGACAAGACGCGGAATTTCAATCACGCGCGGGTCTGACAAGAATTGCTTGAGATAAGGGCGCAAGGCTTTGGCTGTCGGTGCTTCCGGTGTGCCGAGGTTGATCAGCAGGATACCGGTACGGCTTTGGTAGTCATGGCGAAAAGCTGGTTCTTTTTGCATGGTCTTGTTATCTGTTTCGTGACGGATCAGTCGTTGCGTGCCGGGGCCAGGACATCACGGTTGCCGTTGTGGCCCGCTGCAGATACGACACCGCTGAGCTCCATCTGTTCAATCAGGCGGGCAGCACGGTTGTAGCCGATGCGCAGGTGGCGCTGGACTGACGAGATGGACGCTTTGCGGGTTTTCAGTACCAGTGCTACCGCATCATCGTAGAGCGGGTCTTGCTCGTTATCGGCGTCACCGAATTCGCCACCTTCGCCACTTTCCCCATCGACGCTACCGGTCAGGATGCCGTCGATGTAGTCAGGTGCGCCGGTAGTTTTCAGGTATTCGACTACCTGGTGTACTTCGTCGTCGGCAACAAAGGCGCCGTGCACGCGCAGGGGGTAGCCGGTGCCGGGCGGCAGATAGAGCATGTCACCCTGGCCTAACAGGGCTTCAGCACCCATCTGGTCAAGAATGGTACGGCTGTCAATCTTGCTTGAGACCTGGAAGGCAATGCGCGTGGGGACGTTGGCCTTGATCAAGCCGGTAATCACGTCAACCGATGGTCTTTGCGTGGCAAGAATCAGATGAATGCCAGCGGCGCGTGCTTTTTGGGCAAGGCGGGCGATCAGTTCTTCAATTTTTTTGCCGGCAACCATCATCAGGTCAGCCAGCTCGTCGATGACCACGACGATCAGCGGCAGGGTGTCGAGTGGCTCCGGCGTTTCCGGTGTCAGGCTGAACGGATTAGGGATCTTTTCGCCTGATTTTTCGGCGTCACGAATCTTCTGGTTGTAGCCGGCGAGGTTGCGCACCCCGAGTTTGGACATCAGTTTGTAGCGCTTGTCCATTTCGCCGACACACCAGTTCAGGGCGTTGGCCGCTTGTTTCATGTCGGTGACAACCGGTGCCAGCAGGTGCGGAATACCTTCGTAAACCGACAATTCCAGCATTTTCGGATCAACCATGATCAGGCGGACTTCGCGCGGGCTGGCCTTGTACAGCATGGACAGGATCATCGCGTTGATGGCGACCGATTTACCCGAGCCGGTGGTGCCTGCCACGAGAACGTGCGGCATCTTGGCCAGGTCGGCAGAGACGGCCTGACCGGCAATATCCTTGCCTAGTGCCATTGATAGCTTGGAGCTCATGTTCTGGTAGCCTTCCGAGCCGATAACTTCGGAAAGGCGCACAATCTGCCGTTTCGGGTTTGGCAGTTCCAGGCCCATAAAAGTCTTGTTGGGGATGGTCTCGACGACGCGAATCGAAACCAGGCTCAGTGCGCGGGCCAGATCGCGCATCAGATTGACGATCTGCGAGCCTTTTACCCCGACTGCTGGTTCGATTTCGTAGCGGGTAATCACTGGGCCGGGATAGGCGGCGATGACTTTGACGTCAACGCCGAAGTCGGCGAGTTTGCGTTCGATCAGGCGTGAGGTGTATTCAACCGTCTCGGCGGTTACCGGCTCGCCTTGGTCGGATGGTGGTGTCAGCAGGGCAAGCCCCGGAATGCTGTTGTCACCCGGTGCAGCAAACAGCGATTGTTGTACCGGCTTTTGCACTTTGGGCGAGAGCGGCACTTCAAGTACAGGTGGCTCGATACGAACCGGCGCTTGCTCTTCCTGTTTTTTCTTGACGCTGACGACTTTTTCTTCGCGTTTTTGTGCGACTTCGCGGCCGATTTCTCTATCCTGGCGGGCTTGCCAGCCCTCCCAGAGCCGGATGGCGGCGTTTTCAAGCGCACCGCCGAGCTTTTCCATCAGATTCAGCCAGGATAGGCCGCTAAAGAGCGAGACGCCGATCGCGGCCGTAACCAGTAGAATCAGTCCGCCGCCAGTCATGCCAAAGTTGTGTGCAAAACTCTGGCCGATAAATTGGCCGATCATGCCGCCGGCGACAAGTGGTAGCGCCAGGCTCTTCTCATGGAAAGCCAGATTCTCGAGACTGGCACCGGAGAGAATCATCAGTCCAAAACCCATGCTGGCCAGCCAGGCTGTGGGGCCCGGTTTGCGCACGCCTTCGCCGAGTCGCTGATACCCCCAGGCGATGGCGGCCAGGCAGAAGGCCACGCACAGCCATGCCGAGTAGCCGAAGAGATAGAGCAACACGTCTGATAGCCATGCACCAAATGCGCCGCCGTAGTTGCGGATGTTGCTGTCGGCCGAGCTGTGCGACCACGATGGATCGCTGGGCGAGAAAGTCGCAAGTGTGATGACCAGATAGATCGCTACTGCGGCCATGAGTAGCCACCACGCTTCTCGAAGCAGGGCCGAGAGGCGCGGTGGTAATGGATTGGTATTTCTTACTGCAGCTTTGCGCTTGAACAGTCGCATTGATTTATTTGTGATTCAGATCGGCTGAGCATTATATAGGCAAAACTGCTATCCGTTTATGCATAGTCATATCAAAGCGCTGGCTTTCTGCCCGGATACCATGCGCCAAGGATGCGTAAGCCGGCTGCGCCCGTCACTTTGGGCAGATTTCCGCTTAGCTGTTGCTGAAAACGCCAGCCCAGCCAGGCAAAGGCGACGGATTCGACCAGCTGCGGTGGCAGGCCCAGGGTGGTGGTGCTGAGCACGCTGCTATCGGGGAGCAAGGACTGGATGCGTGAATGCAAGAGGCGGTTGAAGGCGCCGCCGCCACACAAATAGACCTCGGCAATATCGGTGGCTGTCTGGCGCACCGCATTTGCAATGCTGTGCGCCGTCAGCTCGCACAATGTGGCCTGCACGTCGACGGGTGACAGGGCCGGGTAGGCAGCCAGCTTGCTGTGAAGCCATTCGGTATTGAACAGGTCGCGGCCGGTGCTTTTGGGTGGCGCGAGAGAGAAATAACTTTCATCAAGCAGATCCCGCAGTAGAGAGGCAGAGATCTGGCCACTGGCCGCCCAGTCGCCGTTGCGGTCATAAGGTTGGCCGCAGTGGGTCATTATCCAGGCATCCATCAGCATATTGCCGGGGCCGGTATCAAAGCCCAGTACCTCGCCGTTTTTGCCAAGGAAGGTGATATTGGCGATGCCGCCGATGTTGATGATGGCGCGGTTGAGCGACGGGCTGGCAAAGACGCGCTGATGAAACGCCGGCACCAGGGGCGCGCCGTGGCCGCCGGCGGCGATATCGCTGGAACGAAAATCGCCGATTACATCCAGCTCGGTCAGCTCGGCAAGCAGGGCGTGATTGCCGATTTGCCAGCTGTAACCTTGCTCGGGAGCATGACGTATGGTCTGGCCGTGACAGCAGACGGCCTGAATCTGTGCCTTGCTGATATTGCACTGTGTGATCAGCTGTTCGACAGCACGCGCGTAGAGGCGGGATAGCTGATTGGCCAGCAGTGCGGTGCGGTGCAGTTCGTCATGGCCACGTAACTGCAGTGCCAGCACTTGCTCGCGGATGTCTTCGGGGTAGTCAATGGCGGTGTGGCCGATAACGGCCGGTGTGCCGCTGGCAAAGTCGACGAGAACAGCATCAACGCCATCGAGACTGGTGCCTGACATCAGGCCGATAAACAGATCAGACATGAAAACGCCCTGAAAAAGTTCAGGGCGTTTTCACATGGGCTCAGTCAGACTGGGCGACGGCCACCGGTGTTTCCCTGAGCAGTTGCAATTTTGCCGCAAGCTTAACGCTCTGTTGGCGGAAGGCCAAGCGTTGCGAGGCAGAAAGGCCGGGAACCGGCAGGGCGGTGGTCGACGGATCAACGGCCTGACCATTGATGCGCACCTCCATATGCAGATGCGGGCCGGTCGAGCGGCCGGTGCTACCGACATAGCCAATGACGTCGCCGGCTTTCACCTGGCTGCCGGACTTGAGCTTGCTTTCAAAGCGGCTCATGTGGGCATACAGGGTCGACAGTTTCTGGTTGTGGCGCAGAATCACGACATTACCGTAGCCGCTCTGGCTTTCCATGGCCTGGATGGTGCCATCGGCCGGTGCGATGATGGGGGTGCCGGTGGTGGCGGCGTAATCGATGCCTTGATGCATGCGCAGGCTGCGTAAGATCGGGTGAAAGCGCATGCCAAAACCTGAACTGATGCGCGCATTGCTGACAGGCTGATGGCTGAAGCCCTTTTTCAGTGGCTTGCCTGCGCCGTCGTAGTAAGCGCCAGTCTCGCTGTCATGGGCAAAGTAATAAGCCTCATAACGTTGGCCGCGATTGACCAGCTCGGCTGCCAGCAGATTGCCGGCAGCAATGGCACTGCCTTTGTAGTAGACGGTTTCGTAAACCAGATTGATCTGGTCGTCTTTGCCCAGTTTGGTAAAGTCGATCTGGTCAGAGAAAATTTCGCTGAGCTGGGCGCGTACTTCAGCCGGTACGCCGGCCTGGGCGAGAGCGCCACTGGCGCTGGTGCGCAATGTCACACTGCGCACGGTCTGGATGGTTTCGGTCTCGGGTGCTTCTGCACTCGCCTGCCACTGGCCATCTTTCTTTTCGATGGCAACAAGTACTTGCTCGCCGTTTTCGTCGTCATTCAAAAAGCGCAAGCCGAACAGTTCGCCACTGTCATCAATTTCGACCGACAAGGTGGCTCCGGCGCGCAATTTGAGTACGTCCTTCGACACCGGGGCATTGTGGATGAAGCGGTTGGCTTCGCTGCTGTCAACGCCAAGGCGGCTGAGCAAGCGGGAAACCGTATCGCCACGTTGCACACGCTCTTCACGCCAGTAGCGCACATTATCCTTGCCTGTAGGCAGGACGGGATTCAGCGTCAGCACTTCGCTGACTTGCTTGACCGCAACAATGGCCGGCTCGGATTGGCCCGGGGCAACGGCAACGGCAGTGACAACACCCAGAAAAGGAAGAACCGCTGCGGCGGCAAGCCAGTTTGGCTTGATGTTGTCGGGTAAGAGGCTGGAGACCTTTTTCTTGATTGTTTCTTTATTCATCTGGAGCAGCGCTGGCGGTTAAGAATGCCGTACTTCGGCAGAGATTTATCGAAACGTGACACAGGTCTTCAAGCCCTACGTCGGCGAACAAGGGCAGAGACTAGCAAAAAATTTCATGTAACGAAACGGTTATTTCGTTGTAAATCATTGTATTACTCCTGCGTCATTAACATTTTGCTGCGATTTTGACGGCAAGAATGGCATGTCCGGGCCCGCGGCAGCCATTCAGCACTCGTCAGGGCCAGTGCTGCGCACTACAATGCCCGAGCCTTATTTGGACCCCCACCAACATGCGAATTTGTACACTTTTTGTGCCGGGATTGACCTGGCTTGATGCCGATGATGGCGCCACCCTGGCCAAAGATCTCGACTTGCCGACCCTGGCCAAGCTGGCTGGCAAAGGTAGCCTCGAGCCCCTTCCGGGTAGCGCCAGTGCCGCCTGGCAGCGACTGCTGGGTGCGCCGCTCACCCTTGCGGCCAACCTTGCCAAGGCCGGTGGCCATGATGATGGTGTGTGGCTGATTGCTGATCCGGTCAATCTGCGAGTGGATCGCGATCGTGCCCTGCTTGGGGATGTGGGCATCATGAATCTGTCACTGCAGGAATCGCAGTCGCTGGTGGCCAGTCTGAATGATTTTTTTGCCGAAGATAGCTTGCACTTTCATGTGCTGGAGGCCGGACGCTGGCTGGTGAAATTGCCCAAGCCGACTGAAGCGAATTTTTCGCCGCTGGCAGATGTGATTGGCGAGGACATCAATCGCCATCTGCCAAAGGGCAAGCGCGGCATGCTGTGGTGCCGTTATCTGAACGAGCTGCAGATGCTGCTGTACAACCATCCGGTGAACGATGCGCGCGAGGCGCGTGGCGAGCCGACGGTTAATAGCGTCTGGTTCTGGGGTGAGTCCGACTCATCCGTGGCGATCCAGACCGATCTGCAGCAGATCCTCAGCGCGGAAGGCTGGCTGGCAACGTTGGCCGCACAAGCGAAAATCGGCTGTGATTTGCCACCTTACCGTTTTGCTGACTTATCGCTATCGACAGGCCATACCTTGGTGCATCTGGATGTGGTCGAGGCGGCGGCGCAGTTTCGCGATGTCTGGGGCTGGCAGCAAGGCTTGCAGCGTCTGGAGGCCGACTGGCTGCAACCCGCATTGCAGGCCCTCCAATCAGGCCAGATCGACAGCCTGCAAATCGTCTGCCATGGCGAGGCGGGCTTCTGCCTGAGCATCAGGCGCAGTGATCTGTGGAAATTCTGGCGCCGCCCTGTTCGACTGGCGGCCTTGCAGCAAAGCGGGGAACCGGCGTGACCGATATTGTAGAAAGACCTATCGCCGACTATGCCTATCAGGCCTTGCTGGCCGAAGGTATCGACCCCTTGATGGCGCGGCTGTATGCCGCGCGTGATATTGCTTCGGCTGCCGAGGTCAATTACGAGCTGAAGGGCTTGTTGACTTTTACCGGCCTGCGCAACGCCCGCGAGATGGCCAGCAAGCTGGCAGACGCGATTGCGGCGGGCAAACGCATGCTGGTGGTAGCTGATTACGATGCGGATGGCGCGACCGCCTGTGCGGTGGCGATCGAAGGTTTGGCCGCCATGGGGGCGCAGATCGACTTTATCGTGCCCAACCGTTTTGAGTATGGCTATGGCCTGACGCCCGAGATTGTCGAGTTGGCCGCACAGCAATCGCCTGACATCATCATCACGGTAGATAACGGCATTGCCTCGGTGGCGGGCGTTGCTGCCGCACACGCCAAGGGTATCGAGGTGTTGGTGACGGATCATCACTTGCCGGGTGACAGTCTGCCGGATTGCCTGATCGTCAACCCCAATCAGCCCGGCTGCAGTTTTGCTTCCAAAAATCTGGCCGGTGTCGGCGTGATGTTTTATGTGCTGATGGCCTTGCGGGCCGAGATGCGAGAACGCGGTGCCTTCGGCCAGCGTCCCGAGCCTAATCTGGCGGTGCTGCTGGATCTGGTGGCCCTGGGGACGGTTGCCGATGTGGTCAGGCTTGATCGCAACAACCGCATTCTGGTGGATAACGGCCTGCGCCGCATGCGCGGCGGTCGTCTGCGCCCGGGTATTGCGGCCTTGTTCCGCATTGCCGGCCGGCCTTTGCACAAGGCCAGCACTTTTGATCTGGGTTTTACCGCCGGGCCACGGCTGAATGCGGCTGGACGGCTGGATGATATGAGTCTCGGCATTGCCTGCCTGCTGTCGCGCGATGAGGATCAGGCGCTGGCCCTGGCACAGCAGCTGGACCAGCTAAATCGTGAACGGCGCAATATCGAGCACGGCATGCAGGATGAGGCGCTGCAGGACCTGTCCATGGTCGATGCGGCCAACCGTTACACATTGACGCTGTATCGCGACGACTGGCATCAGGGTGTAGTCGGTATCGTCGCGTCGCGACTGAAAGAGCGTTATCACCGTCCGACCATCGTGTTTGCGCCGGGTGATGAAGGGCAAATCAAGGGTTCTGGCCGTTCGATACCCGGTTTTCACATGCGTGACATGCTGGACCTCGTCAGCAAGCGCCAGCCCGATCTGATTCTCAAGTTTGGCGGTCACGCGATGGCTGCCGGCCTGAGTCTGCGCGAGCAGGATTTTCAGCGTTTTGCCGATTGTTTCGAGCAGGTGGCGCGCGAAAACATGAGCGAACAACAGCTGACGCGCACGATTGAAGTCGATGGCAGTCTGCATGGCCGCGTGCTATCGCTACAAACAGCAGAGCTGTTGGCCGCAGAAGTCTGGGGCCAGGGCTTTGCCGCGCCGCTGTTTCGCGATGAATTCGATGTGATGCAACAGAAAGTGGTCGGCGGCAAGCATCTGAAGCTGTACCTGCACAAGGATGGCGTGCAGTGCGAGGGCATGCTGTTCAATCACGCTGACTGGTTGCCGGAGCGGATTGATGCGGTTTACCAGTTGGCCGCCAATGAGTGGCAGGGGCGCAAGGAGCTGCAACTCTATGTGCAGCATTTTTCAGCGGTAAAGGTATTGGCATAAGGCATGGTCGAAATTTTTCTGGTTTTGGCTGCGGTTGGCGCGGTTGCAGCGGTGTGGCTGTGGTCGCAGCGTAAAGTGCGCGTACTGGAGTTGGCCTGCCATGAGGCCGAGCTGCACGCGCAGGCCGAGCAAGCGCGCATCGCCATCTTGCAGTCGCAGTTACAGCAATATCAGCAGCGTGAACAGCGTGCCGAGGATGAGGTTGCGGCCTTGCGTGACTTGCTGTCCGAGGCCAATCAGCGCATGGGCATGCTGGGTGCCAAGGCGCAGCGAACGGCCGAGCTGGAGCAGCAACTGGCAGCCATGCAGCAGCAGCTGAGAACGACCGCCGAAAGGTTGGCCGCAAGAGACGAACAGGCTCGTCAGTGGCAGCAGTGGCAAGTCGAGAGTCAGCAGCAGAAGGACATGCTGCGCCAGCAGCAGGACGAGTTGCTGCGGATTTCGGTGCGCACGCAAGAGCTTGAAGTGCTGTTGCAGCAGGAGCGGCAGCAGCACGCCGAAAAATTGCGCTTGCTGGAAGAAGCGCGCAGCAGCATGGGTCAGGAGTTCAAGCTGCTGGCCAACGATATCCTTAGCGAAAAATCGCGCGTGTTTGCCGAGCAAAGCCAGATCAACCTCAATCGCCTGATCGAACCCTTGGGCGAGCGGCTGCAGCACTTTGGCAAGCTGGTGCAGGATACGCACGAGAAAGATGTACGTGATCGCCTGACGCTGGAGCAGGAACTCAAGCGTTTGCAATTGCTGAGTACGCGTCTGAACGAGGATGCCGTGGCACTGACCAATGCGCTGACCGGTGCCAACAACAAGGCGCAGGGAAATTGGGGCGAGATGATACTCGAGCGAGTGCTGGAGTCGTCAGGCCTTACCCGTGGGCGCGAGTACGAACTGCAGTTGTCGGATTACCAGCACGATGAGGATGGCAGCGCCAGAAGATTCCAGCCTGATGTGGTAATCAATCTGCCCGAGGGCAAGCATCTGGTTATCGACAGCAAGGTCAGCCTGAATGCCTATGTACGTCACGGGAATGCCGAGACGGTGCCTGAGCGCGAAGCCGAGCTCAAGGCGCATATCCAGGCGCTGCGCCAGCATATTCGTACGCTATCAGAAAAACGTTATCAGGATCTTTACAGCCTGCAGACGGTGGATTTTGTCTTCATGTTCATCCCGGTCGAGCCGGCGTATCTGCTGGCGGTGCAGAATGATCTGGACTTGTTTAACGAGGCCTTCGAGCGGCGTATCGTGATTGTCGGGCCGAGTACCTTGCTGGCAACGTTGCGAACGGTGGCCAGCATCTGGCGGTATGAAAACCAGAATCGGCATGCCCAGGAAATCGCACGACAGGGTGGCTTGATGTATGACAAGTTTGCCAGCTTCCTGGAGTCGGTGCAGAGGTTGGGCAAGCAGCTCGATAGTGCGCAAGACGGGTATCAGCAGCTGCTCCGGCAGTTGTCGACGGGTAGCGGAAATCTGCTGGCGAGAGCCGAAAAAATGCGCAAGCTGGGTGCGCGAAGCTCCAAACAATTGCCGCCGGCATTTGGTAACGCTGTAGAAGAAATAACTGACGAAAGTGACGATTAATCCTTGCCTGTTTTGCAGGTTGGGGCTATAAAAAAGTCAGGCACGGAAAGGAGGAGAGCGAATGGAGTCACTGTTGATGTTGTTGATAGTAGTGTTGATGTTTGTGTTCTTTGGTAAAGCATCTTTCTTTAACAGCAAGTGTGTACCGTTACGTGTCAAGTCCCGACCAGTTCGTCGGCAGAACTCTCGCCTTATCTAGTGTCTGGTTGTGTTGTAAGTTGTTAGGCTGTTATTACTGTTGTTGCTTTTGTTACTGTAGTCGAGTAGGTAGTAGCTGGACTCTTCAACCACCACCCGAAGCCGGCCAATTGGTCGGCTTCGTTGCGTTTTGCTGTTGAATATTGAGAACAGGCTTGAAGGCCTGCTTGATTTGGGTTCTTGGTGTGGTCTGAAGGCGAGTGATCAGGCAGTTTTTTTTGGATCGGTATCCAGGGCCAGTGCTGATAAAAGTTCGCTGGCAGCGATCGGTTTGCTGAGCAGAAAGCCTTGTAGATGGATGTAGGGATAGTTCGTTTGCACGTAAGTCAGGTCAGCCTCGTTGTCGATGCCTTCGGCGACAATGCGTAAGCCCAGATCGCGTGCGATGACGATCATGCCATCGAGAATGTGCTGCATGCGATTGTCGTGCGAAATGTTCTTGATCAGACAGCGATCCAGTTTCAACTCGGTAATCGGCAAGTCTCGCAATTGCTCAAGATTGGTGTGACCTGTACCAAAGTCATCAAGTGAAAGCTCGAATCCTTTCATGCGCAATCGAAGCAAGGCGGCAAGGGTGTTGCCCAGATCGTGGAATGCCATGGTTTCGGTAATTTCAAGCACAATGCGCGATGGGGAAAGCTTCCGATTTTCAACTTCGGTGAATAGCCACTCAAGAAATTCGTTGTCACACAAAATGCCGCGTGACAGATTGATGGAGAGTTTCAGATCTTTTGCCCAGTCGTTGCGCATCAGCAGGTCAAGGCTGGTCTGAACAATGCGGCGGGTCAGCAGGACGATAAAACCATCGCTTTCGAGCCGCTCAATGAAGGTGCTTGGCCCCAGTGTGCCAGCAGTAGGGTGCTTCCATCGTGCCAGTGCTTCTATCTGTACGGCACGCTGTTCTGTCTGGCTGTAGATCGGCTGGTAGTGAGCTAAGAACTGGTTTTGTGCCAGGCCGCTGACAATTTCGGACAGGCTGAAGTGATTGTGCAGCTTGTTGTCGCACTTTTTGTATTCAAGCAAGCGACTGACTGTCTGGATAAACTCGTCAGGATTGATGGGCTTGGTCATGTAGGCAATGCATGGAAAACCAAGTGCTTCGGCGGCTTTGGTGCAGCCGGCAAGCAACTCCGGGACGTGGCCGCTTAGCAGTAACAGGCTGGGCAGATCGTGCCGGCGAGAGAGTTCCTGGATCAGCGCGATGCCATCCATGCCTGGCATATTGATATCGGTAATGACCAGATCAAGTTCGCCAAGTTTTTGAGCCTGGCGAGCAGCCCAGCGCCCATCGGCGGCTTCGTAGAGATTGAGGCCGGCAATCTGTCGGCAAAGAGAAAGCAGCACTTTTCTTTGGCTGGAACTGTCTTCTGCAATCAGTACGTGGCCGACCATGACTACTCCATGGGTAATTGATGGCTTGGTTATGGCAGATTTATTTATGACATGCCGATTTGCCAAAGTCAAACCGGCGCTGGCAATGTTAAAAACAAAGGCCCTTAGGAGGGCCTTTGTTTTATAGCTTGATCAATGTTGATTTCAATTCGGTGTACTTTTCCAGGGCGTGCAGTGATTTGTCTCGCCCGTTGCCTGATTGCTTGAAGCCGCCAAACGGGAAGTTCATGTCACCGCCTTCGTCGTAGCAGTTGACCCAGACCGTGCCTGCCCGCAGGCGACGCGCAACCTTGTGGGCGGTGCTCAGGTCGCTGGTCCAGACAGCTGCGGCCAGGCCGTAGTCGCTGTCATTGGCGATGCGGATGGCTTCATCAAGATCCTCAAACAGGATAATGGATAGCACAGGGCCAAAGATTTCTTCGCGGCTGATGGTCAGGCTAGGGTTGGGGCAGACGAAAGCGGTCGGTTCGATGAAAAGGCCGTGTTCTTGTCGGCTGGCCTTGCCGCCGCAGATCAGCTCGGCACCTTCGCTCAGCCCCTTGTCGATGTAGCTCAGTACTTTGTCGTACTGGATGCGGTCGATGATGGCCCCCATGGAAGTTGTGGGGTCGAGCGGGTCGGCGGGCTGGTAGTTGGCCGCAGCGGTGCGGAAGGCAGCAAGGAATTCGTCCTTGATGTCCTTGTGCAACAAGAGGCGCGAGCCTGCGGTGCACATTTCGCCCATGTTGTAGAAGATCGCCCCAGCCGCACTGCGTGCCGCCTTGGCGATGTCCGGGCAGTCTGGCAGGACAATATTCGGCGACTTGCCGCCAAGCTCAAGCCAGGTGCGCTTGAGGTTGGATTGGGCGGCAAAGCCGGCGATCAGCTTGCCGACTGCTGTCGAGCCGGTAAAGGCGACGCAATCGATATCCATATGGCTGGCAAGCTGTTGGCCGACATCGCCAGCGCCAGGCAGTACCTGGAAAATACCATCCGGAATACCAGCCTCCTTGGCCAATGCGGCCAACCTGATAGCGGTAAGCGGGGACTTTTCGGATGGCTTCAGCAATACCGCATTGCCGGCGGCAAGGGCGGGCGCGAACTTCCAGCTGGCCATCAGGATGGGGAAGTTCCACGGCACGATGGCTGCCACCACGCCGATGGCTTCGCGGGTGACGAGGCCAACCAGTTTCGGATCAACCGGGGCCACTTCGCCACCGATCTTGTCGATGGCTTCGGCAAACCATTCAACGCAATAAGAGGCGCCGGGAATGTCGACGCTGGTGGTGTCGCCGATGGGTTTGCCGGCATCGAGTGTTTCCAGCAGGGATAGCTCATCGGCGTGTTCGCGGATCAGGCTGGCAAAACGCTTGAGAATACGTGCTCGTTTCAGCGGGGCGATATCTGACCAGCTGCCCGCTTCGAAGGCGCGGCGCGCTGCCTTTACGGCGCGCTCGACATCATCCGCGCTGCTCCAGCTGATGCTGGCCAGCTTGTTGCCGTTGGCGGGGTTGATGCAGTCAAAGCTGCGCCCGTCGCTGGATGGGGTGTATTGCCCGTCAATAAAGGCGCGGCCTTCGATGTTCAGGTTTGCGGCCAACTGCTGCCAGTCTGAAAGCGTTTTGCTCATGAGTCCTGCTCCGTTGAAGGTCAGAATGTCGGTGGTGAACTTGCGCTGACAATTTCGCAGGTATCACTGCCGACATTGCGAAAGCGATGCGGTAAACGACTGTCAAAGTAATAGGCATCGCCCGGGCCAAGTACGCGTGATTCGTTATTGACGGTCACCTCGATCGTGCCCTTGATGATGACGCCACCTTCCTGCCCCTCGTGCATCAGCATGTCGGGGCCGGTGTCAGCATGAGGCTCGTAAACCTCGCGCAGGATGGCGATATCACGGCGCTCGTGCGAGGTGCCCACCAGCAATAGCTTGATTTGCTCGTTGCCGAGATTGGGCAGCTCATCCTTGCCGTAAAACACACGCGGTTGCTGTGGCTCGGCATCAAAAGTGAAGAAGTCAGACAGCGTCATCGGCAGGCCTTCCAGCACCTTGCGCAGGGAGCTGATAGACGGGCTGACCCGATTCTGTTCGATCAGCGAAATGGTGCCATTGGTTACGCCAGCCCGTTTGGCCAGCTCACGCTGTGACAAGCCCATTTTTTCGCGAACCGTTCTCAATCGAGCGCCAACATCCATAAGGTCAAATCCAATCTGTTGTTAATAATTTTAGACGTGTCGCCGAGGCTGTCTTGACGCAAAATGGCCACTTCTGTTGCATTGCAAAAGCAAATTACTTTGCAGACATGGCAATTTATAGTCAGAATCAAAGGGTGATGGCAAGCGTTTGTATATTTTTTTAAACAACTCGTTGCACCAGATACCCGTCAAACCCGGCAGGAGGTAGCTATGTTAATCGGCGTTCCCAAGGAGATCAAAAATCATGAGTATCGCGTTGGCCTGACACCGTCGGGTGTACGCGAGCTGACGGCTCATGGTCATCAGGTGTTGGTGCAGAGCCAGGCGGGGCTGGCGATCGGTTTTGCTGATGAACAATACTTGCAAGCAGGGGCCAAAATCGTGGCGCATGCTGATGAGGTGTTTGCCAAGGCCGAGATGATTATCAAGGTCAAGGAGCCGCAGGCCGCCGAATGTCGCATGCTGCGTCCTGGCCAGTTGCTGTTTACTTATCTGCATCTGGCGCCGGACCCGGAGCAGGCCAGCTTGCTGCTGGAGAGTGGTGCGGTAGCGATTGCCTACGAAACGGTTACTGACGACAAGGGTGGCCTGCCGCTGCTGGCGCCTATGTCCGAAGTGGCCGGGCGTATGGCGATTCAGGCCGGTGCTCATGCGCTGGAAAAGGCGCAGGGTGGCCGCGGGGTGCTGCTGGGTGGTGTGGCTGGTGTCGCGCCGGGCAAGGTGATCGTGCTGGGAGGCGGTGTGGTTGGCCTCAACGCTGCGCGCATGGCCATGGGCCTGGGTGCGGATGTCACCATCCTCGACAAGTCGCTGGCGCGTCTGAAGGAAATAGACATGGTGTTTGGCGGGCGGATCAAGACGCTGATGTCGAATACCAGCAATATCGAAGAGAGCCTGAAAGAAGCGGATCTGATTATCGGCGCGGTGCTGGTGCCCGGTGCTGCTGCGCCGAAACTGGTCAAGCGCGCGATGCTCAAGCAGCTCAAGCCCGGTGCCGTGCTGGTGGATGTGGCGATTGATCAGGGGGGCTGCTTCGAAACTAGCCGTGCGACCACACATCAGGATCCGATCTATATCGTTGACGGCATCGTGCACTATTGCGTGGCGAATATGCCGGGTGGTGTGGCCCGAACCTCGACCATGGCACTGACCAATGCCACGCTGCCTTACGCCATCGAGCTGGCTGACAAAGGTTGGCCGCAAGCCTTGAGTGAAAACCTTCACCTGCGTAATGGCCTGAATGTCTGCCAGGGCAAGGTTACACACCGTGCTGTAGCCAGCGAGCTGGGTTATACCTTTGTTGATCCGCTTGAAGCCATTCTGGCGGCCCGTTGAATCCGGAGCGAGAAATGATTGTTGGTATTCCTTGTGATGTGAAGCAGATCGGCCTGTTTCCCTTCCATGCCGTTGGCGACAAATACATCAAGGCCGTGACGGGCGCGGTGGGGGCGACGGCCATCCTGATCCCCGCCACGGGTGATGATGCCCAGCTGGATGCGCTGCTGGCGATGGTCGATGGCATCCTGTTGCCCGGCTCGCCATCCAATATCGAGCCGCATCACTATCAGGGTGAGCCCAGCCGTCCCGGCACCTTGCATGACACGGCGCGCGACGCGACGACCTTGCCGCTGGTGCGCAAGGTAATAGACGCCGGTGTGCCGCTATTGGGCATCTGCCGCGGCTTTCAGGAGATCAATGTCGTGCTGGGGGGCGAGCTGCACCAGCATGTGCAGGAGCAGGACGGCCTTGATGATCATCGCGAGCCGGAAACCGAAGACCTCAATCTGATGTATGGCCCTGCCCATGAGGTGAAATTTGCCGATGGCGGCTGGCTGCAAGGCTGGATGGCGGCCGACGCGGCCATGGTCAACTCCATCCATCAGCAAGGCATCAAGCGGCTGGCAGATGAGCTGGTGGCCGAGGCATGGGCACCGGATGGGTTGATAGAGGCCTTCCGCAGCAAGCATGCAACAGGATTTGTTTTTGCCGTGCAGTGGCATCCCGAATGGCAGTACTGGGATAACCCGCTGTCACAGGCAATTTTCAGGGCTTTCGGCACAGCGTGCCGCGAGCACCGTGTGCGCCGAAACCAGTAGGCCGACCCGGAAAACCGCCGGCAAGACCGGCAAAAAGAGGAAGAGCTTCATGAATCACCAACTACTTGAATGGCTTAGAGAAAACCGCATTACCGAAATGGAATGCATCGTACCGGACATGACCGGTGTCGCTCGCGGCAAGATCGTGCCGAAAGACAAGTTTGTGTCCGATGCGGAAATGCGCTTGCCCGAGGCAGTGCTGATCCAGACGGTAACCGGTGATTACCCTGACGATAGCGTGCTGGATCTTACCGATCCGGACATGGTGTTGATGCCGGATGTCAGTACCTTGCGCTTTGTGCCGTGGGCGACCGACCCGACGGCGCAGCTGATTTACGATGCCCTGCGGCCGGATGGCAGCATGGTTGAAGTTGCTCCTCGCAATGTCCTCAAAAGAGTGCTGGCGTTGTATGAGGCTCAAGGTTGGAGTCCGGTAGTCGCTCCGGAGATGGAGTTCTACCTGCTGTCGCCCAACCCTGATCCTGATATTCCTCTGGCCCCGCCTATCGGCCGTACCGGCCGTGCCGAATTCGGTCGTCGCTCTTACGCGATTGATGCGGTAAACGAATTCGACCCGCTGTTCGAAGACATCTACGACTACTGCCATATGCAGAATCTGGAAGTCGACACGCTGATTCACGAGATCGGCACCGCACAGATGGAAATCAACTTCATGCACGGCAATGCGCTGGAGCTGTCTGACCAGGTCTTCCTGTTCAAACGCACCGTGCGCGAGGCGGCGTTCCGCCATGGCATGTACGCCACATTCATGGCCAAGCCGATGGAGCGCGAGCCGGGCAGTGCCATGCACATCCACCAGAGCGTGGTAGATACCAATACCGGTCGCAATGTGTTCACTCAGGATGACGGCACGCCAAGCGAGCATTTCTTCCACTTCATCGGTGGTCTGCAGCGCTATCTGCCCGAGTGCATGCCGTTCTTCGCGCCGTATGTGAATTCTTTCCGCCGCCTGTCGCGTTATACCGCCGCACCGACCAATGTGGAGTGGGGGTATGACAACCGTACCGTCGGTCTGCGCGTGCCGCACTCCTCACCAGCGGCGCGTCGTGTCGAAAACCGCGTACCGGGTGTGGATGTGAACCCGTATATCGCGATGGCCGCCACACTGGCTTGCGGTTACCTGGGCATGATGAACAAGATCAAGCCGCGCGATCCGTTTGTGGGTGATGCCTATGAGCAGCCGTTCCAGTTTCCGCATGGTACCGAGGCGGCGCTGGCCGGCCTGCGTCAGTGTGATGATCTGGCTGAAGTGCTGGGCCCGCGTTTTGTTGCCATGTATGTGGCGATGAAAGAGAAAGAATTTGCCGAATACTTCCGCGTGATCAGCCCGTGGGAGCGCAAATTCCTGTTGTTGCACGTCTGATACTGTCTGGGGAGAGAGCTTCATCATGCAGGAAAGAAACACAGCACAATGGCGCGCACTGGATGCCGCCCATCATCTGCACCCGTTTTCGGATACCACCTCGCTCAACGAGCAAGGTGTGCGCATGATCACCCGCGCCGAAGGCATCTACCTGTGGGATAGCGAAGGCAACAAGGTGCTGGATGGTATGGCCGGCTTGTGGTGCGTGAATATCGGTTATGGCCGCAAGGATCTGGCCGAAGTTGCCAAAAAGCAGATGGAAGAACTGGCCTACTACAACACCTTCTTCAAGACCTCGCACCCGGCAGTGGTCGAGCTGTCTGCCTTGCTGGCCGAGGTGGCGCCGGAAGGCTTTGATCATGTGTTCTATACCAACTCGGGTTCCGAATCGGTCGATACCATGATCCGCATGGTGCGCCGTTACTGGGATGTGAAAGGCCAGCCGCAGAAGAAAACCCTGATCGGTCGCTGGAACGGTTATCACGGCTCGACCATCGGTGGTGCCAGCCTTGGCGGCATGAGTTATATGCACGAGCAGGGTGATCTGCCGATTCCGGGCATCGCCCACATCGAGCAGCCGTGGCACTACAAATATGGCAAGGATTTGAGCGCCGACGAGTTTGGCAAGTTGGCCGCAGGCTGGCTGGAGCAGAAAATCCTCGAGATCGGTGCCGACAAGGTGGCTGCTTTTGTGGGGGAGCCTATTCAGGGTGCGGGCGGGGTGATCATTCCGCCGGACAGCTATTGGCTGGAGATCGAGCGCATCTGCCGAAAATACGACATCTTGCTGGTGGCGGATGAGGTGATCTGTGGTTTTGGTCGTACCGGTAAATGGTTCGGGCAGCAGCATTTCGGCTTCACGCCGGACATCTTCACTACGGCCAAGGGTCTGTCTTCAGGCTATCTGCCTATCGGGGCGGTATTCGTCAACGACGATGTGGCGGCAACGTTGGCCGCAGGCGGTGATTTCAATCACGGCTTTACCTACTCGGGGCATCCGGTGGCGGCGGCCGTGGCGCGTGCCAATGTGCAGGCGCTGCGTGACGAGGGCATCGTGCAGCGTGTGCATGATGATGTCGGGCCGTATATGCAGCAGCGCTGGCGCGAGGCCTTTTCGGGCTTTGCCCACGTGGATGATGTGCGTGGCGTCGGGCTGATTCAGGCTTTCACCCTGGTGAAAGACAAGACCAGCAAGACCTTGTTTGATAACTGGGGCGAGATCGGCATGATGTGCCGTGACATTTTCTTCCGCAACGGCCTGATCATGCGTGCGTGTGGCGACCATATGGTGTCGGCACCGCCACTGGTAATGACGCGCGAAGAAGTGGATCTGATGATTGCCAAGGCCGTGGCTTGCATGGAAGAGTTCGAGGCCATGCTGGTGTCCAAAGGGCTTGCCTGATTTTCAGGTGATCTGAAAGCATTGCGGCCAACCTTGCAAGGTTGGCCGCAATGCTTTGGCAGACGGTTAGGTCAGTCGACGAAATAGCCCAGTTGTTTTGCCTTGGCCAGCTCGGCTGACAGATAGTCCCACAGTGCCGGACAGCCGGTGCTGATCGGCGCTTCCAGTCGGCCGATAACCCGTTCGTAGCTGATGCCGTTTTCCAACCAGCTCTGGCCCTTGTTGGCCAGATTCAGCAATACCGGCATGGCGCGATCGGCGGCGTGGGCAAAGCGTGCCTCGGCGGTGTTGCCATCTTCGAACTCTTGCCACAGCGCCAGGTATTGCTCGGCCTGCGCGGCAGGCAGCAAGCCAAAGATGCGCTGTACTGCGGCCCACTCGGCAGCCTTGCGTTCTTCCCAGCCTTCGGTGGCGTAGACAATGGTGTCGCCGGTGTCGATTTCACCGATATCGTGCACCAGCAGCATGGCAATCACGCGATTGATGTCGATAGGCTCGACCGCATAGCCAGCCAGCGTCGATGCCAGCATCGCGATCTGCCAGCTGTGCTCGGCCGAGTTTTCCTGGCGATCCAGCCCCAGCGGGCGGGTCTTGCGCGTCACGCCCTTGAGCTTGTCCAGCTCGATGATGAAATTGATGATGTCTTGCATGATCCGGTGTTCCTTTCTGGATTAATCGAACAGTTTGCCCAGCAGTTGGCAGATCGGTTCGAGCGCCATGCGATCGCTATCGTCAAACTGCGCCAATTCGTCGGCGTCGATATCCAGCACGGCCACTACCTTGCCTTGCTGGTTGAAGAGCGGAATCACGATTTCGGAGCGTGCCGCCGACGAGCAGGCGATGTGGCCGGGAAACTGGTCTACGTCAGGCACGACCAGAGTGCGAGCTTGTGCCCAGCTGCTGCCGCAAACGCCTTTGCCATGTGGAATGCGGGTGCAGGCGATCGGGCCCTGGAAGGGCCCGAGCACCAGCTCATTGCCGATGACGCGGTAAAAGCCGGTCCACAGCCAGCCAAAAGTCTGCTGGATCGCAGCGGTGCAGTTGGCCATGGCGGCAATGGCGTCCTGCTCGCCATCAATCAGGGCGTGCAGTTGCGGAATCAGTGTCTGATAACGTTCAGCCTTGCTGCCTTGGGATACTTCGAGATGTTCAGCCATGATTGCTCCTGAAAAAAGCAAGGGTAACAAAGGCTGCGGCCAAGGTGTAGCAGCAAAAAGAAAAGGCCGGCAAATGCCGGCCTTGCTGCAAGCGTGCTGCCTGCTTACATCATGTGCTGACCGCCGTTGATGGCAAAGTCGGCGCCGGTGATGAAACCGGCAATATCAGACGCCAGATAATTGACGAGGCCGGCAATCTCTTCCGGCTGACCAAGGCGACCAACCGGGATCTGGGCAACAATCTTGTTGCGTACGTCTTCCGGTACAGCCATCACCATATCGGTGCCGATATAGCCCGGGCTGATGGTGTTGACGGTTACACCCTTGCGCGCCACTTCCTGCGCCAATGCCATAGTAAAGCCGTGCATACCGGCTTTGGCGGCAGAGTAGTTGGTCTGGCCAAACTGGCCTTTCTGGCCATTGATCGACGAGATGTTGATGATGCGACCAAAGCCACGCTCTTGCATGCTGTCCACGACGGGTTTGCACACATTGAACAGCGAGTCGAGGTTGGTGGAGATCACTGCATCCCAAGACGGCTTGTCGAGCTTTTTGAAGCTCGCGTCGCGGGTAATGCCGGCATTGTTGACCAACACATCAATCTGGCCCAACTGTTCCTTGATCGTTGCAATGGCTTGCTGGCAAGAATCGAAATCGCTGACGTCGCACTGGAATGCGTGCACATCAAAGCCCAGGCCGCGCATATCGGCCAGCCATGCCTGCTCCTTGCCGGGCTTGCTGAAGGTGGTGGCAACAGTGTGTCCGCTTTGTGCCAGTGCTTTGCAGATTGCGGTACCGATACCGCCCATGCCGCCAGTAACCAATGCAATACGCTTACTCATGATGCTGACTCCTTTTGGGTCGTTTTTATTCGAAAACCACCAGACCAGTCTAACCACTGCTCGTTGTCATTTTGTGACAGCGTAGAGAGGTTGCAACAAATTGTAAACGTATTGTTACGGTATTTAATTATTCATTAGGCATTGGCAAGCTGATTAGTCAGTTTCTGTAGCAAAGCCAGGCGATGCGGCTGGATTTCACCCTTGTCAGCGGCCTGTTTCACTGCACAATTCGGCTCGGCGCGGTGTGTGCAGTTGTGAAAGCGGCAGTGGCCGATATGTGGTCTGACCTCGGGGAACAGGCTGGCTAGCTCGGTGGCTTGCAGGTGACCCAGGCCGAATTCTTGCAGGCCCGGCGAGTCGATCAGGTCGCTGTCGGCATCCAGATGGTAGAGCGTGGCATTGGTGGTGGTGTGCTTGCCGGCGTCCAGAGCTACCGAAATATCGCCGGTGCGAGCTTCGGCGGCAGGGATCAGGGCATTGGTCAGCGTTGACTTGCCCATGCCGGATTGTCCGACCAGTACCGATGTGTGCCCTTGCAGCATGTCACGCAAGGCGGATACATCCTGCTTGGCACTGACAACGGCTACCAGATAACCCAATGACTCGTACAGAGCCAGCTTCTCCAGCCAGCCGGCGGTTTCAGGCAGGTCCGACTTGTTGACCAGAATGACAGGCTCAATGTCGGCGGCTTCGGCGGCCAGCAGGCAGCGATTGAGCAACTCTTCACTGGGTGAAGGCACTGCCGCGGTGACAAAGAAAATGCGTGTGACGTTGGCCGCAATCAGCTTGGTACGCCAGTCGTCCTGGCGGTACAGCAGGCTGTGGCGCTCAAGTGGCTTTTCAATTACGGCTTGCTCGGCATTGATGATGGTCAGTTCGACACGGTCGCCGCAGGCATAGTCGACCCGTTTGCCGCGGGTGGTGCAGTCATACTCGAGACCGTCGCTCTCGACGATGTAGCGACGGCCGTAGCTGCGAATGATTTGTCCGGATGGCTTCATGTGTTTTGCAGCAGTGCCTCGACTTTGGCCGCACAGATGAAGTCGTTCAGGGTCAGGCCGTTGGCATCGTGGGTGCTGAAGCGGACCACGGCACGGTTGTAATGCACGGACATATCAGGATGATGATCTTCGGCGTGAGCAATCCATGCCAGTGCGTTCACAAAAGCCATGGTCTTGTAATAATCGGCAAACTGGAAGGTCTTGACCAGCTCGATGCCTTCTTCCTGCCAGCCCGGCAGCGTAGCCAGCAAGTCCTGGCGGGTGGTTTCGTCAATGCTTTGCAGGCCCAGCTGTGGAGCGCATTTCATTGCCAGCAGATTCATTTGCTTTGCTTTCCAGATGGTTGATCCGCAGCGGTGCGGAGGGGTGGGTGTCGTAAAATACGGAGTGTAACGGGTCTGCATGCAATGTGCTGGCATTGTCGCGATAAAGTTTGATCAGGGCTGTGATCAAATGCCGGGCTGGCCAGATGCGGGCGGCAAAGCTGTCGGCCTGGAATTCGGCACGCCGCGACAGCCAGTTGCGCAGGGGAAGCAACGGAAAACTCAGGTAGGGCATCAATAGCAAGCATAGCATCGCAGCTGGTATGGGCTGCACTTCGCTAAAGCCGGCAAGTTGCGAGATGGCGGGTTGCAGGCTGGCTTGCCAGAGTAGTAGCAGGAATAGCGCTGAATTTAACAAGGCCAGCAGCAAGCCTTTGCGCAAATGGCCATGATGCTGGTGCCCGACTTCGTGGGCCAGTACGGCGACAATTTCATCAGGCGTCAGTCTGGCCAGCAGGGTGTCAAAGATAACGATGCGGCGGCTATTGCCCAAGCCACCGAAGAAGGCATTGCCGTGACTCGAACGGCTGGAGCCATTCATGATGAAGATGGGCACGGGTGTGATGTTGTTGGCCGCAAGTAGGGAGTGAATGCTTGCGGCCAACCTTTGGTCATCCAGCGGTGTGAAGCGAAAGAAGATCGGAGCCAGAACTGCCGGATACGCCCAGAGCATCAAGATGTTCAGCCCTGATAGCGCCAGCCAGCCATAGAGCACGCTGTTGATGTCAGGTGCTTGCCACAGCAAGCAGAGTAGCCAGATTGCAGGCAAGCCGATGGCCGCACTGAGTGCCAGTTGTTTGAATTGATCTGTCAGCCATGCTGGTAGGGTGGTCCGGTTGAAGCCGTGCTTTTGCTCTAGCCAGAAAGTATGCAGTAGCGACAGCGGCAAATGGGCAAGCTTGATTGTCGCGCCAAGCGCAATCAGCAAGATTGTGCCGCGCAGCGTGCTGTTGCTGATGACATCTAGGCTTTGCCAAAGCAGCGCCAGATCGCCAGCGCTGGTGAGCAGTAGTGTCAGGCAGGCATCAACAAGAATGTCCAGACGACGCAGGCGCTGCCGGTCAAGCTGATAATCGTCAGCCTGCTTTGCTGTGGCGATGCTGATGGCGGTGCGAAACGGCTCGGATACTTCGCCGTAGTGATGGCGCAAGTGTTTTGACTGGCGATGGCTGAGTTGCATCTGCCAGAATGAAACCAGCAGGACGAGCGCTGCGATAGAGATGGATGACATATCCATTTTCATTCCGTTTGCAGTGGTGCTTGCCTTTAAGGGACAATGCCGGGTTTTGCTCAGGTTGGAGTTTGATTATGCCTCAAGATGCCAAGCACCTTATTTGGCTGGATATGGAAATGACCGGTTTGCAGCCGGATAGTGATCGCATCATCGAGATTGCGATGATCGTCACCAATAGCAATCTGGAAATCGTGGCCGAGTCGCCGGTGTTGGTGGTACATCAGCCGGATGCCGTACTGGATGCCATGGACGAATGGAATACCAATACTCACGGCAAATCCGGTCTGACTGCCAAAGTCAAGGCGTCGACCCATACCGAGGCTGAAGTTGAGCAACAGTTGTTGGCCTTCCTGCGCGAGTGGGTGCCGGCCGGTAGTTCGCCGATGTGTGGCAACTCGATTGGCCAGGATCGCCGATTTATGGCGCGCTGGATGCCCGAGCTGGAAAGCTACTTCCATTATCGTAACCTCGATGTCTCCACCCTCAAGGAGCTTTGCCGCCGCTGGCGCCCGGATATCGCCAAGGGCGTAGTCAAGAAGGGCAAGCATGAGGCGCTGGCGGATATTCTCGAGTCCATCGAAGAGCTGCGCTATTATCGCGAGCACTTCCTACGGATATGACGAAAATATAGGCTTGAGAATGGCGATTCCTTACGGCAATGATGGTAGTCAGATTAACCGCACGCCGGTGTGGTCCCGTTTGCATCAGCATCAACGCGCGACACGATATATGCATATGCGCGATCTGTTTGCCCAAGATGGGCAGCGTTTTGATCGTTACAGCATCGAGCTGAATGGCCTGTTGCTCGACTATTCGAAAAACCGGATTACGGATCGCACGCTGGAGTTGCTGGTTGAGCTGGCCCAAGTGGCCAACTTGCCGCAGTGGATCAGGGCGATGATGTCTGGCGCGCAGATCAATGTCAGCGAGCATCGTGCCGTGCTGCATACTGCACTGCGCCTGCCGCCGGATGCCAGTCTTGATTTGGCTGGTCAGGATGTCGTGGCTGATGTGCAGCGCGAGCTGGCTGCTTGCGAAAGGTTGGCCGCACAAGTACGTGATGGCATCTGGCTCGGGGCGAGCGGCAAGCGTATTCGTACCGTGATCAATATCGGCATTGGCGGATCCGATCTCGGACCGCTGATGGTGACCGAGGCACTGGCTGCCTGGCATCATGCCGAGCTGGATGTACGCTTTGTGTCGAATGTCGATGGCCAGCATCTGTTGCGTACACTCGAGCGATGTGTGCCGGACGAAACGCTGTTCATCATTGCCTCCAAGTCGTTTACCACCCCGGAGACTTTGCTGAATGCCAATGCTGCTCGCCGCTGGCTGGTGTCGGCGCTGGGCGAGGCCGCGGTGAGTCGTCACTTTGTGGCGGTGTCGTGCAATGAAACGGCAGTGACGCGTTTTGGCATCGACCCTGCCAATATGTTCCGCTTCTGGGATTGGGTAGGCGGACGCTATTCGGTGTGGTCGGCTATCGGACTGCCGGTGATGATGGCGATCGGACCGGAGAATTTCCGTGATTTTCTTGCCGGCGGCCATGCTATGGATGAGCATTTCCGTAGCGCACCGCTGGCGCGCAATATGCCGGTGATACTTGGCTTGCTGGGTGTCTGGTACAACACTTTCTACAGTGCGCATACTCACGCCATCATGCCTTACGATCATGGCTTGCGCAGATTGCCGGCGCATATCCAGCAGCTGGATATGGAGTCTAACGGCAAGCGCGTCGGCCGATATGGCGAGCATCTCGATTTCGATACCGGACCGGTTATCTGGGGAGAAGAGGGCGCCAATAGCCAGCATGCCTTTTTCCAGCTTTTGCATCAGGGGACGCGTCTGGTGCCCTGCGACTTCATCGTGCCGTTGAATACGCACTATCCGCTTGATGGTCAACATCAGGTGCTGGTAGCCAACTGTTTCGCCCAGTCGGAAGCATTGATGCTTGGCAAGGGTGAGGCCGAGTTGCTGGAGGAAATGGCCGGCATGTCGGGCGATGAGCTGGATATATTGCTGCCGCAAAAACTGTTCCCCGGCAATCAGCCATCCAATACGCTGGCGCTGGACAGTATTACCCCTTATACCTTGGGTATGCTGCTCGCGCTGTACGAGCACAAGGTTTTTGTGCAAGGGGTGATCTGGGGAGTGAATTCCTTTGATCAGTGGGGGGTCGAGTATGGCAAGCAGCTTGCATCGCGTTTGTTGTGCGAAATGCGAGATCCTGCTGCAACGACTGACCACGACGCATCGACATCCGGCCTGATGGCACACTTCAAGGAGCGACATCATGGGGCAGTATGAGCTTGCCGCGAGACTGGGCTCGTTGCTGAAAACGCGTGATGAAAAGATTGCTACCGCAGAGTCTTGCACGGGTGGCGGTGTGGCATCGGCCATTACCGCAGTTGCCGGCAGCTCGGCCTGGTTTGACATGGCCATCGTCAGTTACAGTAATGATGCCAAGCAGCGCTTGCTAGGCGTTCCGCCTCAACTGTTGATACAGCACGGCGCAGTGAGCGAGCCTGTTGTTGCGGCGATGGCTGCAGGTGTGTTGCGTCTGGCGGATAGTCACTGGGCGGTGGCGATCAGCGGTATTGCCGGCCCGGGAGGGGCGGTTGAGGGCAAGCCGGTCGGGACGGTCTGTTTCGCTCTGGCTGGTGTCTCTTTGGCTGCGCCGATTGTGCAAACCATGCATTTTCATGGTGATCGCGATGCTGTGCGCTTACAGGCGGTCGAACATGTTTTGAGCATGGCGCTTTCGCAGCTTGGTGCTTGAATCGCTATTTAATTTGCATATCAAAAACCGATTTGACTAAAGTGAGTGTTGTGAGCACTTTATTTGCCCAAGCGCGGGATTTCCGTGCTTATAATCCGGTCTTGTAAAGGCGGTTCTGAAAATAGTCTGTTAATGAGATTATTTTGGAATAGCGCCAGGATATAAATCCATAGTTAAAAAGCCGGCATTTTTCTGATGCCGGGCGCGTCAGGCACGCACATTGAGGGAGATACTCATGCATTTTTCCAAGCGAGGAATTGCGGCAGCTGCAATGATGCTGGTTGCATCGGCAAGCTGGGCTTATGTACCGGCCGTGGTTTACGACCAGGCAGGCAAGTTTGACAAGAGCTTCAACGAAGCTGCTTACACTGGCGCCGAGCGCTTCAAGAAGGCTACCGGCATCGCTTATCGCGAAGCCCAGATTGCCAACGAAGCCCAGAAAGAACAGGTTCTGCGTAACCTGGCTCGCCGCAATGTCAACCTGATCATCGCCGTGGGTTTCTCCTTCACTCAGGCTGTCCAGACCGTGGCTGCCGAGTTCCCGAACGTCAAGTTCACCATCGTTGACGATGTTGCCAAGGGCAATAACGTACAGTCCGTGGTATTCAAGGAGCAGGAAGGCTCTTACCTGGTAGGCATGGCTGCTGCACTGGCATCCAAGTCCGGCAAGGTAGGCTTTATCGGTGGTATGGATGTGCCGCTGATCCGCGCCTTTGGTTGCGGCTACACCCAGGGTGCCAAGGCTGCCAACGGCAAGGTGGAAGTGGTTTCCAATATGACTGGTACCACGCCTCAGGCCTTCAATGACCCTGCCCGCGGTGGTGAGCTGGCTCGCAGCCAGTTTGACCGTGGTGTAGACGTGGTATTCCACGCTGCTGGTGGTACCGGCATGGGCGTACTGCAAGCTGCCAAGGACAAGAACAAGCTGGGTATCGGCGTGGATTCCAACCAGAACCACCTGTTCCCTGGCTTTGTATTGACTTCGATGCTCAAGCGCGTTGATAACGCTGTTTACAATGCCATGCTGCAAGGCAAAGACAACAGCTGGAAGTCCGGCGTGATCACCATGGGTCTGAAAGAAGGCGGCGTGGATTGGGCGCTGGATGCCAACAACCGCAAACTGGTATCCAAGGAAGTGGAGACCAAGGTTGCTCAAGCCAAGAAAGACATCATTTCTGGCAAGGTAAAAGTGGTTGACTATCGTGCCGCGAATAGCTGCCCGGTACAGTAACCCTTTGTTTCAAATCGTCTGATCCCGGACGGTCCCGCACGGCAAGCAGCTAATCCTGCTTGCCGTGTGCTTTCGTGGGCAGGAAAACTATGCTTTCTGTGTAGGCCCATGTCGAGTGAATCTGGATCGAAAGTTAAACATATGGCAGAACTCGCAATCGAGCTGACTGGCGTCAATAAGTATTTTGGCGAAGTCCATGCCAACAAGAACATATCGTTTGGTGTCGCAAAAGGAACCGTTCACGGCATTATTGGTGAAAACGGCGCCGGCAAGTCGACCCTGATGAGCATTCTTTACGGCTATTACCAAGCTGACTCAGGCAAGATTCGCCTGGAAGGCAAGGAAGTCCGCATTCGCAATAGTCACGATGCTATCGCGAAGGGGATTGGTATGGTGCACCAGCATTTCATGCTGGTTGATACCTTTACCGTACTGGAAAACATCATTCTGGGTGCGGAGCAGGGCAATGTGCTCGCAGGCAGCATGGCTGCCGCCAGAGAGCATCTGGCCAAGCTCAATCAGGACTATGGCTTGCAGGTTGACCCTGACGCAGTGGTTGGCGAGCTCGGCGTGGGTGAGCAGCAGCGCGTCGAGATTCTGAAGGCGCTGTATCGCGGTGCGGATATCCTGATTCTCGACGAGCCGACGGCCGTTCTGACGCCGCAGGAGGCTGACGACCTGTTCCGCATTCTGGGTTTGCTGAAAGCACAGGGCAAGACCATCCTGCTGATCACGCACAAGCTGCGTGAAGTGCTCGATATTACTGATGCCGTTACCGTGATGCGTGCTGGCGAGATCGTCGGCAATGTCGTGACGCGTGATGTCACCAAGGAAGATCTGGCTGACCTGATGGTTGGCCGCAAGGTCAATCTCCAGTTCGACAAGCCTGAGGTGCAAGTCGGTGAGGTGGTGCTGGAAGTTGCCGGTCTGACCCTGGTTGATACCCGCGGTGTGAAGTTGCTGGAAGACCTGAACTTCAAATTGCACGCTGGCGAAATCGTCGGTATCGCCGGCGTATCGGGTAATGGACAGTCTGAGCTGTTGGAAATCCTGTCCGGCATGCGTGAGGCAAGCCAGGGCTCGGTGTGTTTCAAGGGCGAGGAGCTGACAAGCTTCAAGAGCAAAGAGCCCAAGGCTGCGGCATTCCGCAAGCTGGGTATTGCCCATGTGCCGGAAGATCGCTCGCGCGAAGGTATGGTCAAGGACTTCCTGATTTACGAGAACGCCATTCTCGGCTATCAGAATGATCCGGCCATCCAGAAGGGCATTCTGTTCAATCGCAAGGCGATTCTTGAGCGCTGCCAGCGTTTTATCGAAGAGTTCGATGTTCGCCCGGCCAATGCCTTCAGTCGTATCGGTCTGTTTTCGGGCGGTAATCAGCAAAAGGTTATTCTGGCGCGCGAGATCGACTCCAATCCGGTGATGATTCTGGTTGGCCAGCCGACCCGTGGTGTGGATATCGGCGCGATCGAGTTCATTCACAAGCGCCTGATGGAGCTGCGTAATGAAGGTCGTGCGATCTTGCTGGTATCGGTCGAACTGGACGAGATTCTGGCTTTGAGCGACCGCATCATCGTCATGAATGGCGGCAAGATTAGCGGCGAGTTGCCGGCGTCCAAGGCAACTGCTACCGAACTGGGCCTGCTGATGGGGGGACATAAATGAGTCAGGCGACCAATATGCCGCGCTGGGCTAGCTTGTGGCTGATGCCGGTACTTAATCTGATGGCCGCGCTGTTTATCTCCGGCCTGGTAATCATGCTGATCGGCGAAGATCCGATCGAATCCTTGCAGATCATGATTCACGGTGCTTTCGGTTATCCGGAAGGCATCGGTTACACCTTGTTCTACACCACCAGCTTTGTCTTTACCGGCTTGGCGGTGGCGGCGGCATTTCATGCCGGCCTGTTCAATATCGGTGGTGAAGGCCAGATGTATCTGGCGGGTCTGGGTATTACCTTGGCCTGTCTGGCGTTTGACTGGATGCCGGGCTGGGCGGTGATTCCGCTGGCCATGATTGCAGCCATGGTGTTTGGTGCAGCCTGGGCCTTTGTGCCGGGTTATCTGCAGGCCAAGCGTGGCAGCCATATCGTGGTGACCACCATCATGTTCAACTTCATCGCCAGTGCCTTGATGACCTGGTTGCTGGTGGACAAGTTGATCATGCCAGGTTCGCAGACGCCTGCAACGCGGCTGTTTGCCGAGTCTTCATGGGTGCCGATGTTGCATGAGGTGTTTGCGCCGCTGGGCTTCGAGCTGCCAGTTACACCGCTGAATGCGACCTTCTTCCTGGCGCTGATCATGCTGGTAGTGTTCTATCTGGCAGTATGGCACAGCCGTTGGGGTTACCAGCTGCGTACCGTTGGCCTCAATGAGAAGGCTGCTCGCTACGCCGGCATGCCGGTGGCCAAGGTGCTGATTGTTGCCATGTGCTTCTCGGGTGCGCTGGCTGGTCTGGCGTCGGTCAACGAGTTGCTGGGTTCCACCCACCGCATGAATCTGGGCTTCACCAATGGTATCGGTTTTGTCGGTATCGCCGTGGCGCTGATGGGGCGTAACCATCCTTTCGGTATTCTGCTGTCGGCCCTGCTGTTTGGTGCGCTGACGCAGGGCGGTCTGGATCTGTCGTTCGAGAAACCGGCGATTACCCAGGACATGATCATTCTGACGCAAGGCCTGATCATCCTGTTCTGCGGGGCGATGGAAAACCTGTTCCAGACGCCGCTGGCGCTGGCATTCAAGAAAATGATGAAGAAATAAGGGGTCGCACATGGATGTCATTTTCAGTGTTCTTGATGCCACCATTCGCGTCGCTACGCCGCTGATTCTGGCGGCGCTGGCGGGCTTGTTCTCCGAGCGTTCGGGTGTCGTTGACCTCGCGCTGGAGGGCAAGATGTTGGCCGCAGCCTTTGCTTCGGCATGTGCTGCCTATCTGCTGGATTCGCCTTGGGCGGGTCTGGCTGCCGGCATGATGGCAGGCGTAATGGTGGCGCTGCTGCATGGTCTGGTATCGATTACTTACAACGGTAACCAGCTGATTTCCGGCGTGGCCATCAATATGATGGTGTCCGGTCTGACGCCGGTGCTGGCGCTGGCCTGGTTCCAGCAGGGTGGCCGTACCCCGACGCTGTCGGACGAAGGTCGCTTTACGGCTATCGATCTGCCGTACGCCGACGTGATTGCCCATACGCCTTGGCTGAAGTTTATCTTCGGTCACAATGTTCTGGTGTACATCGCGCTGGCCGTGATTTTTGCGGTCAGCTGGGTGCTGTTCAAGAGCCGTTATGGTTTACGTCTGCGCGCGGTGGGTGAAAACCCGCATGCGGCTGACTCGGCTGGCGTCAGTGTGAAAATGGTGCGCTATTCCGCACAGATCATCGGTGGTGCCCTGTGTGGCGTGGCAGGTTCTTATCTGGTATTGGCGCAGACCGGTGCCTTTATCGACGACATGACGGCGGGCAAGGGTTACCTTGCGCTGGCGGCGCTGATTTTCGGTAAATGGCGTCCTTGGGCAGCGGTTACCGGCTGCTTGCTGTTTGCCTTCACTGATGCGATCCAGATTCGTCTGCAAGGTACCGAGCTGCCGCTGATCGGCAGCATCCCGGACGCCTTTATCCAGGCGATTCCGTATGTGCTGACTGTGGTGCTGCTGGCGGGCTTCATGGGCCGTGCGGTTGCGCCGAAGGCGATCGGCATCCCGTTCGTGAAGTCGCGTTAAGCGCTAGCTTGCCGGCGAAAGCCGGCAATGCAAGCAACAAAAAAGCCGGACATGGCGTCCGGCTTTTTTGCGTCTGCGGCCAACGTTGGCCGCAAGGCTCAGGCAAACAGCTCTGACAGGCCGATGCCCGGATCTGGCTGACGCATGAAGGCCTCGCCCACCAGGAAGGTGTGTACCGCGTTGTCACGCATCAGTTTTACGTCAGCACGGCTGAGGATGCCGCTTTCGGTGACGGCGATGCGCTCGCTGCCGATTTCAGGCAGGAGGCGCAAGGTGGTATCGAGGCTGACTTCGAAGGTGCGCAGATTGCGGTTGTTGACGCCGACCAGCGGCGTGTTCAGGCGCAGCGCGGCTTCGAGTTCTTTCTCGTTGTGCACCTCGACCAGCACGGCCATGCCCAGCTCGTGTGCCAGTACTTCGAAATCCAGCATTTGTGGCAGATCGAGTGCCGCGGCAATCAATAGAATACAGTCGGCTCCGATCGCGCGGGCTTCGTAGATCTGGTAGGCATCAACCATGAAATCCTTGCGCAGCACCGGCAGGCTGCAGGCCTCGCGTGCAGCTTGCAGATAGGATTCGTGGCCCTGGAAGTAGGGCGCATCGGTCAGCACGGACAGGCAGGCGGCACCGGCCGATTGATACTGACGGGCGATGTCGGCCGGCTGGAAGTCGGCACGAATCACACCTTTGCTCGGGCTGGCTTTCTTGATTTCGGCAATCACCGCCGCTTGCTGCGCGGCATGCTTGGCACGAATCGCAGCAACAAAGTCGCGCTGGCCACCCAGGGTTTCGGCATCGGCGCGTACGCTGGCGAGCGAGCGCACAGGCAGGCGGGCGGCGACTTCTTCGTGCTTGGTGGCGCAAATTTTGTTCAGGATGTCAGACATGCAACTCTCTCTTGATGCATCAATGGGGAAGATGGTTCTGGAAGAAGCCTAACAGCCGCGCGGGTAACCAGTCGAGTTTGCCCGGAAACGGGCCGCTGACAAAGCCGACATGGCCGCCGTGCTCGGGTTGCTCCAGTGTCACGGCCGGGCCGACTTCATGGGCATTGGGCAGGGCGTGTGCAGGCAGGAACGGGTCGTTGCGCGCATTCAGCACCAGGGTTGGCCGCAGAATGTCGCGCAGCACCGGTTTGCTGCTGGCGCGTTGCCAGTAATCGTGCACATCGCGATAGCCATGCAAGGGCGCGGTCACCAGATTGTCGAATTCGGTAAATGTCTTGCTGCGGCGTACCTGGGCCAGATCGAACAGGTCGGGATGTCTGGCATGTTGCTGCGCCGATTTCGGAATCAGCGTATCCAGAAACATACGGGTGTAAATGCGACGAGACAGGCCGCGGTCCAGCCGGGTACTGGCGGCAGCCAGATCCAGCGGCGCGGAAACTGCAGCGGCAGCTTGCGGAATGGCCGTGCTGCCAGCGGCGGCCAGATAGCGCAGCAACATATTGCCGCCCAGCGACACGCCAGCGGCAAACAGCGGGCCCTTATGGCTTGCGGCCAACCTTTGCAGTATCCAGCTGATTTCTTCGGCATCGCCAGCGTGATAGGCGCGGCGTTGGTGATTCTCGATGCCACCGCAGCCGCGAAAGTGCGGCACGACGCCATGCCAGCCCTCAGCTTTGACGGCGCGCATCAGGGCGATAGCGTAGTGGCTGCGGCTGCTGCCTTCCAGCCCGTGAAACAATACCAGCAGCGGCTGGCCTGCCTGGCCATCGACAAAGTCTGCTGCAATCTGGCCGCCATCCGGCGTCGGCCAGATTTCACGTCGGTAAGCCGGTGCACGGCCCTTGAGCACAAGCGCTGGCCAGATGGTTTGCAAATGGCTGCCGGGCAGCCAGCCGGGTGCCCGGTAGCTCATGCCGGCTTGCTGGCGGACTTGGGGCGGAAGGCCTTGACGACTTCTTCGCGAGTTTCCATCCGTGGCGCGCCGATCAAGTCGAGGCAGTATGGTACGGCGGCGAAAATGCCGGGGACGGTGACGATGCCGTCCTGACGCACGCCTTCCAGCGTTTCGCGAATCGCCTTGGGCTGGCCGGGCAGATTCAGGATCAGGCTCTGTTTGCGAATCACGCCGACCTGGCGCGAGAGGATGGCGGTCGGGACAAATTTCAGACTGATCTGGCGCATCTGTTCGCCGAAACCCGGCATTACGCGGTCGGCCACGGCCAGCGTTGCTTCCGGCGTCACATCGCGTGGCGCTGGGCCGGTGCCGCCAGTGGTCAGCACCAGGTGGCAGCCATGCTCATCGACCAGCTCGCGCAGAGTGGCTTCGATCACGGGCTGTTCGTCGGCAATCAGACGGGTTTCGGTGCTGAACGGGCTGCTGATGGCCAGGCTCAGCCAGTCGACGAGAGCAGGAATGCCCTTGTCTTCATAAATGCCCTGGCTGGCGCGGTCAGAGATGGATACCAGTCCAATCTTGATTGTCATGCCTCGTCTTCCTGCTCTTCGTCGGGACGGTTGTCAGTGGGTTTGCCTTGCTCTGGCATCAGCTCTTTCAGCAGCTGGAACAGCTGGCGAGAGGCCTTTGGCGGCTTGTTTTCCTCGCGCTCCTTGCGGGCGTTGCGCACGGTGGTGCGCAGAGATTGCACTTCGATGCCCGGGAATTCGCTGATCAGCTGCTGGATATACTTGTCGTCTTCCAGCAGGCGTTCGCGCCAGCGCTCGATCAGGTGCAGCCAGCGGGTATGCGTGGCGGAGTCGCCTTTCATGGCGGCCAGCTGGGCTTCGATCGGTTCCGGGTCGATGTCGCGCATGATCTTGCCGATGTATTGCAGCTGGCGACGCTTGGCGCCGTTGGCCGAAATACGCTGGTGATCAAGCACGGCGGCCAGCAGGAATTCATCCAGCTGCATCTTCTTCAGCTTTTGTACCGGCAGTTCGGTCAGCTGGCGGCCAACCTCCTGCAGATGATCCATATCGCGTTTTTTCTGCGATTTGCTGACAGGGGTTTGGGCGGCTTCTTGTTTGCGATAATCAGACATGGTAAGGCTAGTATCAGGTTCAAGCTGGTATGATACCGGAAAAGCACGTCCTGGCACCGCACAAACATCGTGGCTGCTGGCGTTCATGTCGATTTTTACTGAAAGTCACACAATGTCCGAACAGACTTTTTCCTACTCGAACCAGGCACTGGAAGACCTGGCGGCCACCGTGCTGGATCTTGCGCGTGCCGGTGGCGCGACGGCGGTGGAAACCGATATTTCCGAAGGCAGTGGCCAGAATGTCAGCGTGCGTCTTGGCGAGGTGGAAACCATCGAATACACCCGTGACAAGGGCGTGTCGGTGACGCTGTATCTTGGCAAGAAAAAAGGCCATGCCAGCACTTCGGACTTCTCTGCCAAAGCCTTGCGTGACACGGTGCAGGCTGCGCTGGATATCGCACGCTACACTGCCGAGGACGACTGCTCTGGCTTGGCTGATCCGGACTTGCTGTTGCCGAAGGGCAGCGAGCGCGAGCTGGACCTTTATCACCCGTGGGATTTGCCGGTGGAGTCGGCTATCGAGCTGGCGCGTGCCTGCGAGGCTGCGGCCCGCGCCGTTGATGCCCGCATCAGTAATTCTGAAGGTGGGACGGTAGGCGGTCATGCCAGCCGTCATTGCTACGCTAACAGCAATGGCTTCATGTCGACCCAGAGCACTACGCGTCACAGCCTGTCGACCGCGGTGGTGGCCGAGAGCCAGCAGTCGATGCAGCGCGATTACTGGTATAGCTCGGCGCGTTGCGCTGATGATCTGCTGTCTGCTGCCGAGGTTGGCCGCATGGCTGGCGAGCGCACCGTGCGCCGTCTGGATGGCCGTCGTATCAAGACCGGTCAGTATCCGGTGGTGTTCGAGGCGCCGATTGCCGGCAGTCTGCTGGGGCATATGGTGCAGGCAACCAGTGGTGGCAGCCTGTATCGTAAATCGAGTTTCCTGCTGGATAGCCTCGGCCAGCAGGTGTGTGCGGCCAACATCACGATTGATGAAAATCCTTTTGTAGTGCGTGGCCTTGCGAGTTGCAGCAGTGATGATGAGGGCGTTGCGGCACGCGAGCGGCAGTGGATCAGCAATGGCGTGCTCAATGGCTATTTCCTGGCCAGTTACTCCGCACGCAAGCTGGGCATGCAAAGCACCGGTCATGCCGGTGGTGCGCACAATCTGCTGGTGCGGCCAACCTTGACGGGCGGCCTCGAGGCGATTTTGCAGCGCATGGGTACCGGTTTGCTGGTGACCGAGCTGATGGGGCAGGGAGTGAATATGGTGACTGGCGATTATTCGCGCGGTGCCAGTGGTTTCTGGGTGGAAAACGGCGTGATTGCCTATCCGGTTGAAGAGATTACCATTGCCGGCAATCTGAAAGACATGTTGCTGAATATCGATGCGATTGGCGATGACCTCGACAAGCGTGGCAGCCGTCATATGGGCTCGGTGCTGCTCGCCAGCATGATGGTGGCCGGCGAAGACTGATCCCGCTTGGGGTGTTGATTTCGGCTGGCTACAATCACAAAGAAGGCCTGACTGGCGATGGCTGGCAGGCCTTTCTGCATATTCTGGATGATCGGATTTCGTTTGAACGGCTGATAACAAGAAAGGGGGCCGCAAATGAGTAAACCGGTTGTAGGTCTTGTGCTGGCGGGTGGTGGTGCGCGGGCGGCCTATCAGGCTGGCGTCTTGATGGCGGTGGCGCGCATCTTGCCGCGCAATGCGGCCAACCCTTTTCCCGTTATCAGCGGTACATCTGCCGGTGCCATCAACGCTGTCGGTCTGGCGGCGGGTGCGCGTCACTTCAGGCGCACCACGGCTTATCTCGCGCAAATGTGGAAGTCCTTGCATGTCGAGGATGTCTATCGTGCGGACTGGCCATTCTTTTTGCGCAATGCCTTGTTGTGGGGTGGCTCGCTGTTTACGGGCGGCAAGCTGATTCATAACCCGCCATCATTTCTCGATAATGACCCGCTGCGGCACTTTTTGCACAAGGCTGTGCGGCTCAACGGCATGCAGGAGGCGATAGATTCGGGGGCCTTGCAGGCTATTTCCCTGACCGCATCCTGTTACACCACCGGACATTCAGTCAGTTTCTTCGAAGGGCAGCCGCATATTGAAGGCTGGCATCGGCATCAGCGCCTGGGTTTGCGTGGGCAGCTGACGATGGAGCACCTGATGGCCACCTCGGCCATTCCGCTGATTTTCCCTTCAGCGCAAATCGACGGTCGCTTTTATTGTGATGGCGCAATACGGCAAATGGCGCCCTTGTCGCCAGCCTTGCATCTGGGGGCCGAGCGGCTGTTTGTCATCAATCTCGCCTCGCATGGCGAGCGTAGTGCTGAGCGTCGTCAGCAGATCAATGCACCATCACTGGCACAGATTTTCGGCCATTTATTGAACAGTATTTTCCTTGATAGCATGTCGGCTGATATGGAGCGGCTGACCCGTGTCAATCACACGGTTTCCTTGCTGGACGAGCATATCCGCTGTAGCGGCAAGACGGCCTTGAAGCGGGTGGAAGTATTCAATATTTCGCCCAGCGAGTCGCTGGATGGTATTGCGGCAAGATATTTTTCGAGCTTTCCGTCTTCGATGAAGTTTCTGCTGCGCGGCGCCGGGGCAGGCAAGAAGCGAGGCTCGGCTTTGGCAAGTTATTTATTATTCGAGCCAGACTATTGCAAGGAACTGATAGATCTGGGGTATAAAGACGCCCTGGCAAGGCGCGATGAAATCACGAATTTTCTGGCCTGACTTGCATGGCTTTTAATCGGGGGGTGAATGCTTAGTAAACGTTTGGTTTATCTGTTGATTGCAGTTCTGTGTGCCTTGGCCATGGCCTATGCCTTGTATGCGCAGCATGTGCTGGGCCTGGAGCCGTGCCCGCTTTGCATCTTCCAGCGTGTAGGAGTGATTGCGGTCGGGGTATTGGCGATGCTGGCTGCTATCGGCAATGTGCGAGGCAAGGTGGCCAAGTACTCGTCGGCGCTGATCTCGCTGGCTGCTGTGGCGGGTGGCAGTGTTTCTGCCTGGCAGGTGTATCTACAGCATTTGCCGCCGGAAGAAGTGCCAGCTTGCGGCCCGGGGCTGGATTTCATGATGGAAACCCTGCCGTTTCAGCAAGTGCTGCAGCGTGTCTTCAAGGGTAGCGGCGAGTGCGCCGTGATTGACTGGACATTCATGGGGCAGTCGATGCCGTTCTGGGTGGGTGTGTTCATGCTGGGCATGGTGACCTTGTCTCTGTGGAACGGTTTCCGCAAGGATGCCTGATTGAACTTGCGACCAAACAAAAAGCCGCAGCATGCTGCGGCTTTTTGTTTGATTTGCACTCGCGAAGATCAGCTGCGGTTATGCAGCAAGATGTCGCAGTTAAGTGTGGATTTTTGCAAGGCTTTGCAGGTGGCCATATTGATCACTAGCGGGTTGCGCAGATTGGCACGGATGTGGCCAAGCGCGGGGTGGGCCGGCTCAATCGGGGAGTCGCGGTAGATGATCAGCAATACGGCGGCATCGTCAGGATTTTTTAGCTGCAGGCTGGCAATTTCTTCGTCGCTGAGCAGAATTTCGTAACGGATACCCAGTTTGGCCGGGTCGGTTACGCTGAACAGTACATCGGGATTGTCGAGCGACTGCATCCAGAAAACCGAAGGCTGGTCTGACAGCTCGTCATGAAACAGTTTGAAACGGGTGCAATCTTCGAAAGCAGGGAGGCCTTTGTCAAATGTGACTACCGTATTTTCATCGACTTCTACTTCACCCAGCAGATTGGACTTGAACAGCATGGTATTGCCTCCTTGTTGTTGACAGACTAATTATGCATGACGCTTCGGTATTGTCATCTGTCTTACAGCAAAGATTTCTGGTTAAAATGCCGCGCCATGACTGATCTGTACCAATCCATTCTCTTTGCCTTGCAATCAGCCGATCCGTGGCAAAAGGTGGCGTCTGCTAAAGCCTGTTATCAGGCGTGGCTTGCTGGCCGCCTGTCGCGTGATGTGGCTGCGCAACCTTTGCCGTTTCGTCTGCTCGAGCCCGGCCAACCACCGCGGCCCGAGCTGGTGCCGGCTTTTGCCGTGCCCAGGCGTGGTATCGGTAGCAAGGAGGGACATGCGGCTTTGCTGCATGCGATCGCGCATATCGAGTTCAATGCCATCAATCTGGCGCTGGATGCGGCATGGCGGTTTCGCGAGATGCCGGACGAGTTCGTCACCGACTGGCTGCGTATCGCGGCCGAAGAGGCCGAACATTTCGACCTGCTTTGCGGCCGTCTGCAGTCACTCGGTTTTGCCTATGGTGACTTTGTTGCCCATGCCGGGCTGTGGGAAATGACGGTCAAAACCGATCATGATGTGCTGGTGCGCATGGCGCTGGTGCCGCGGGTGATGGAGGCGCGCGGGCTGGATGCCACGCCGCCGATCCAGAAAAAACTCTGGCAGATTGGCGACAAGGAAAGCGTGGCGGTGCTGGATATTGTGCTGCGCGATGAAATCGGTCATGTGCAGGCCGGCAACTACTGGTTTACCTGGCTTTGCGGCCAACGTGGTCTGGAGCCGCTGGCGACATTTCGTGAACTGTTGCGCGAGTATGCGGTCGATCCCCTGCGTGGCGCTTACAATCTCACCGCTCGCAAGGCGGCGGGCTTTACCGATTTCGAACTGAAAATGCTGGAGGACTTTGCTGTGACCCACTCCAAGTCCCCGGCCTGGCAAGGATAAGTATTGATATGAATCGTTTTTTTCAGCGCCTGTGTGCCGAGCGCCGTTTTGCCATCCTGTTCATGCTGATGGGCACGGTGATTTTCATGCTGGCTTCGGCTGGATTTCAGCTGGCCAGCGAGTCGGCACCGTTGGCAATGCTCAGCCTCATCGGCATGGCTGCGGGTTTTGTTGCCCAGCTTTTGGGATTGCTGGCTATCATGAAAAGCACACGCCGCTAATGCCTTATGAAACAGCGACTTGAGTAGGGTTATTTGCGACGTGCTTGCTTGACGCTACTGGCGACGAGGCGCATAATCGCGCCGCACCAAAAGCTTGGCAAAAGGCTCCTGATCGGGGCCTTTTGTCTTTGCAAGACTCCAGGATTACCACACACATGGACGCACAAGCACTGCTGAGCGGGTTGGAAAACCATACCCTGCCAGCCGAGCAATTCAATCATCTGGCCCATCTGCAGGCAGCATGGGCCTACCGCCAGCGTTTTGCTGCCAGGGAGGCGGCGGCGCGCTGTGCTTACAGCCTGTCGCGCTACGCCATGGCCAAGGGCGCGATACAAAAGTATCACCACACACTGACCATGGCACTGCTGACCATTATGTATGACCGCATCGCCCATCATCCGGAACAACTCGATGACTGGGATGCTTTCGCTGCAGCGAATGCCGACATGCTGGCCAATGCTCGTGCCCTGGTTGCCGAATACTATTCTGAACAAAAACTGCAGGAAGACGAGGCGCGCAGCGTGTTTATCGCCCCTGATCTGGCCGCCTTGCCGGTTTCCTGTCTGACGCATTGATCTTTCACTGGATACCCACCCGATGAAATCACCAGAATTGCTCCTGCCAGCCGGTACGCTGGACAAAATGCGCGCCGCTTATGACTTTGGCGCCGATGCGGTTTACGCCGGCCAGCCGCGTTACTCCCTGCGTGCCCGCAACAACGACTTCAAGCTGGAAGAGCTGCGCATCGGCATCGAAGAAGCGCATGCCCGTGGCAAAAAGCTGTTTGTGGCCAGCAACATCCTGCCGCACAACAGCAAGATCAAGACCTATATGTCCGACATGGAACCGGTGATCGAGATGAATCCGGACGCGCTGATCATGGCAGACCCGGGTCTGATCATGATGGTACGCGAACGTTGGCCGCATGTGCCTATCCACCTGTCGGTGCAGGCCAATACCACCAACTATATGGGGGTGAAGTTCTGGCAGAAGATGGGCGTGGAGCGCATCATCCTGTCGCGTGAACTCAGCCTCGACGAGATCGCCGAAATCCGTCAGGAATGCCCGGACATGGAGCTGGAAGTCTTCGTGCACGGCGCGCTGTGCATTGCTTACTCGGGCCGCTGCCTGCTGTCCGGCTATTTCAATCATCGCGATCCGAACCAGGGCACCTGTACCAACGCCTGTCGTTGGGACTACAAGGTGCACGACACCCAGGGTGACGACGCCGGTGACGTGAAGCCGCAGAAGATTGATTTCGACTTTGGCAAGGCGCTGGAAGAAGCCAATCAGAGCTTCTCCAGCTGCGGTAGCCAGGAGCGTCACCCGCTGGCCGACAAGACTTACCTGATCGAAGAGGGCAATCGCCCGGGCGAAATGATGCCGATCATGGAAGACGAGCACGGCACCTACATCATGAACTCGAAAGACCTGCGCGCTGTCGAGCAGGTGGAGAAGCTGGTGAAGATTGGCGTCGACTCGCTGAAGATCGAAGGCCGTACCAAGAGTCTGTACTACGTGGCGCGTACCGCGCAGACCTATCGTCGCGCGATCGACGACGCAGTGGCCGGTCGTCCGTTTGACTACAGCCTGCTGGCCGAGCTGGAAGGTCTGGCCAACCGTGGTTACACCCCGGGCTTCCTCGAGCGTCACCAGACGCAAGAGCACCAGAACTACCTGTCCGGTCACTCGCTGGCCAAACAGAGCCAGTATGTCGGCGATGTAGTTGAAGTCGATGCCGATGGCTGGGCGCTGATTGACGTGAAGAACCGCTTTGCTGTCGGTGATCGTGTCGAGATCATTCACCCGAGCGGCAATCGCACTGTCGAGCTGACCGAGATGACCCGCAATGGCGAGGCCACTTCGGTTGCGCCGGGTAACGGTATCAAGGTGAAGATTCCGGGCATGGCTGGCATGGAAAAAGCCTTGCTGGCACGCCTGCTGTAATCGCAGCCCACCTGCTAAAAATGCCGCCATTTGCATGGCGGCATTTTTATTGCGGCCAACCTTTGTCATAATTTGCATTTTGCATGACGGAGCAAGCCGGTGCGCTTACGCCAACTGATTCCCTTTCTGACCTTGCTGTTGGCCGCCTGTGGTGCGCCCGAATCCACGCTGAATTCGCCGAATCGTGATGAAGACGGCTTTCGTAATCTCTATCCCTTTCATCGGCCGAGCCTCGCTGACATCGTGCGCTGGCGTTGGGAGACATTCATCGCGCCAGCTGTGGTTCAACGCCCGCAGCGCATTGCGCAGCAAGCGCCGGATTTTGCCTGGCTGAAACTGAACCGGCAGCAAACCAGCTACACCTGGCTGGGCCATGCCAGTGGCCTGTTGCAACTGGGCGAGCTGAATATCCTGATCGACCCGATTTTCTCCGCGCGCGTATCGCCGGTGCAGTGGCTGGGGCCGCGTCGTTTGACACCTTTGCCGGCAACGCTGGCGCAGCTGCCGCGCATTGATGTGGTGCTGATCTCGCATAATCACTTTGACCATCTCGATCGTGACAGCATCGATGCGCTGTTGGCGCAGGAAGGCGGTCAGCCGCGTTTCGTGGTGCCGCTGGGGGTTGATGAGTGGCTGGCCGGACGCGGCGCACGCAGCGTAATGGCGCTGGATTGGTGGCAAAAGGCCAGAGTGGGGCAGGTCGAGTTCACCGCCACGCCGGCACAGCATTGGAGCAAGCGCAGTCTGTGGGATACCAACCAGACCTTGTGGGCCGGTTTTGCAATGAAAACGCTGGCGCAGACGGTGTGGTACTCAGGCGATACCGGCTATGAGCAGGCGCTGTTCCGCGATATCGGCAAGCGCCTTGGCCGCATCGATCTGGCTTTGTTGCCAGTGGGTGCTTACGAGCCGCGCTGGTTCATGCGTTCACAGCATGTGAATCCGGAAGAGTCGGTGCGTATCTTCAAGGATGTTGCAGCCAAAGAGGCAATCGGCGTGCACTGGGGCGCGTTTGCGCTGGCTAACGAGGCGGTTGATGCGCCGCTGGATGATCTGCCCGCGGCACGGCAAAAGCGTGGCGTCGCGCCGGACGCGTTCCGGCTGTTGCCGCTGGGCGGCACATATCGCATGCCGCAAGGCGGCTAGAGGTTGGCCGCAAGGCGCGAAAGCCTTACAATTTGTGCATTGCATCTCGCCGGCCATTTGGCCGGCCTTTGATTTTTCAGGACAGACATGACCATCCAGCAACTGCTTAACGACCGTGTTGCCGCCGCCATGATGGCGGTTGGTATCGACAATCCTAACCCTGTGATCCAGCCGGCTGGCAAGCCGGAGTTTGGCGACTTTCAGGCCAACGGGGTGATGGGTGCGGCCAAGGCGATGAAAACCAACCCGCGTGCGCTGGCCGAGCAGGTTGTGGCAGCGCTGGATCTGACCGGTATCGCCGGCAAGATCGAGATTGCCGGCCCCGGCTTCATCAATATCCATCTGGATCCGGCTTTTATCGCTGCTCGTATCGCGCAGGCATTGGCGGATGACAAGCTGGGTATCAGCGAGGTTACTCCACGCCGCGTAATGGTCGAGTACTCGTCGGTGAACCTTGCCAAGGAAATGCACATCGGCCATCTGCGTGGCGGCATCATCGGTGATGCGCTGGTGCGGGTGAACAGCTTTATCGGCCACGAGGTAGTGCGTCAGAACCACGTGGGCGACTGGGGCACCCAGTTCGGCATGCTGGTGGCCTATATGGTCGAAACGCAAAAGGCCGGTGATGCTGCGGTCGAGCTGAAGGATCTGGATACCTTCTACAAGCAGTCGAAAAAGCGCTTTGACGAAGACGAAGCGTTTGCTGACCTCGCTCGTGACTATGTGGTGAAGCTGCAATCCGGCGATGCTGAAGTGCTGGCGCTGTGGCAGCAGTTCGTCAAGCTGTCGCTGGCGCATTGCAATGCGATTTACCAGAAGCTGGGCTTGCTGCTGAATGATGATGACGTGCGTGGCGAGAGCTTCTACAACGCCGACTTGCCGGTGCTGGTCAACGAGCTGCGCGAAAAAGGCCTGCTGACCGAAGACCAGGGCGCGCAAGTGGTGTTCCTGGATGAGTTCAAGAACAAGGAAGGCGAGCCGGCAGCTTTCATCGTGCAAAAGCAGGGTGGCGGCTATCTGTACGCGACTACCGATCTGGGTGCCATCCGCTTCCGTGTGAACACGCTGAAGCTGGATCGTGCTTTGTACGTGGTTGATTCGCGCCAGAGCCTGCATTTCCAGCAGCTGTTTACCACCGCGCGCAAGGCAGGCTGGTTGCCCGAGGCCGCTGATTTCGAGCACGTTGGCCACGGCACCATCATGGGGCCGGATGGCAAGCCACTGAAAACCCGCTCGGGCGAGAACATCAAACTGGTCGAACTGCTGGATGAAGCCATCGAGCGTGCTTATCAGCTGGTTTCCGCCAAGAATGCCGAGCTGCCGGAAGCGGAGCGTCGCGAGATCGCTCAGGCTGTTGGTATCGGCGCGCTGAAGTATGCCGACCTCAGCAAGAGCCGCAATACCGACTACATCTTTGACTGGGATGCGATGCTGAGCTTTGAAGGCAATACTGCGCCGTATCTGCAGTATGCCTATACCCGCGTGCAGAGCGTGCTGCGCAAGGCTGAGGATTATGATCAGCAGGCTGCCATTGTCATCAGTGAGCCGGCTGAGAAATCACTGGCTGTGGCGTTGAGCCGCTTTGAAGAGGTGGTGAATGCCGTGGCGGCCAGCAGCCAGCCGCATCATCTGTGCAGCTATCTGTATGACGTGGCAACACTGTTCTCGCGCTTCTACGAAGCGTGCCCGATCCTGAAGAGCGAAGGCGAAGTACGTCAGAGCCGTCTGCAGCTGGCAGCGGCAACGGCCAAGACGCTGAAGACTGGCCTGGGCCTCTTGGGCATTGCGGTATTGGAAGTGATGTAAAAGTTTGGGCAAGGTTGGCCGCATGCGGCCAACCTTGTTGCCAAAAGGAAAAGGGCTTGCGGATGCAAGCCCTTTTTTTGATTACAGATCGCGCGATTCGCGCTCCATACGCCGTCTTTCGATTTCGCGCCTGGCATTGGCATTGCGAATGTCGCTGGGCGTCGCCCGCGGCATCGGTTTGCCTGTCAGTTCGTTGCTGCGCATCTCTGCGCGCACCTGCACAAAATCTGATCTGGGATGAAAGCGTGCCATGGCATTTCTCCGAGTAATCAACTGGCTGCAAGGGGATTTAAAACCTCTTGCATTACTTATTAATTACACGGACAAAAGTTTTTGGCAATGCTTTCACTGCTGCAACGCAGGAAATGATGCTGGCAAGCCTCATATCTCTACAAAATGTTGACGAGACTTGCCTTGTGACGACTATCTGCAGTGGTTTGCTGCTTATTTTGGCAGCAGTGACAGGAATTCTTTGCGTAGGTCAGGATTGCGCAGGAAAGCGCCACGCATCACGCTGTTGATCATCTTGGAGTCCATGTCCTTGACGCCGCGCCAGTGCATGCAATAGTGATCCGCCTCCATCACGACCGCGAGGCCGTCCGGGCTCATCTTGTTTTCCAGCAGGTCAGCCAACTGGACGACGGCTTCTTCCTGGATTTGCGGACGACTCATGATCCACTCGGCCAAGCGCGCATATTTGGACAGGCCGATCAGATTGGACTGCTGGTTTGGCATGATGCCGATCCACACGCGACCGATGATGGGGCACAGATGGTGCGAGCAGGCGCTGCGTACGGTAATCGGGCCGACAATCATCAGCTCGTTCAGATGCTCGGCATTCGGGAATTCGGTGACCGGGGGTTGAGCGAGGTAGCGACCCTTGAAAATCTCATTCAGGTACATCTTGGCCACGCGACGGGCAGTGTCCTGGGTGTTGTGGTCGCTGTCGGTGTCGATGACCAGGCTTTCCAGTACGGCCTGCATTTTTTCCTGCACTTCGTCCAGCAACTCTTCCAGTTCGCCCGGCTCGATAAAGGCCGAGATATTGTCATTGGCGTGGAAGCGCTGTTTGGCCTGGCGAATGCGGTCGCGAATGCGGCTGGAGGCTGCCGGCTTGTAGTTTGCAGTGTTTGCGGAATTCGGATTGTCAGTAGTCACGCATGGTCTCCTGGTGCCGGAGTGTGCCGGGTAGGCGAGTCTCCGGGGTGGTCATAGGCTGCCGGGCAGTCAGGCCGGTATAGGGGGTAGGCAGCAGATTGGGACGTTGGCCGCAATTTAAAGCGGCACGTCAGCTGTCCTGAAAGTCGTGTTCATACAGCGCGGCAAAGGCCGGCTTGAAGGCAGTAGTGACGTAAGGCTTCAGCAAGGATAGCACCTGCTGTACACCTCTGCGGCCGGAGGCCAGTGAAATCGGCTCTTCCGGACGGGCGGTCTGCTCGAAGGCAAACCAGAATTTCACTACCAGCCAGATATTGGTCGACACCGGTTTGATGTCTTCCAGCGGCATGTCCAGCATGCCCAGCTGCACGAAACGGCGGAAATGGCCTTCGAGGATTTCTTGCAGTTCACAGTTGATGAACTGGTGGTAATCCTGCTGCATTGCCGGATTACGCGCCATCAGGCCGGGCAGATCGTAGAACATGAAGCGGAAGCGCCACATGCCTTCGAAGGCGGCATCCAGATAATTGACGAGATCAGACACCGCCACCAGGTCGTTTTGCGGCACGGCCAGCTTTTCGATGATGAACTGGCGATACAGCAGGAAAATCTGGTGAACAATCTCTTCCTTGTTGCGGAAGTGATAGTACAGATTGCCCGGGCTGATGGTCAGGTGGGCGGCAATGTGATTGGTGGTGATGTGCCGCTCGCCATGCTGGTTAAACAGCGCCAGGCTTTCGTTGATGATGCGGTCGTAAGTCTTGATGCGGGTCTTGGCCATGATCAGTGGCTCTCCGCTACTTCGTTTTCGGGGAAGCAGTCAAACAGGAAGCGGCGCAGAATGGTTTGCTCGATACGCTGACGCTCGCGCGGCGGCAGCGCCATGCGCACCACCAGACGGTATTCCTTGTCGTTGAAGGGCTGAATCGCGATGCGAGGTTCCACGGATGGGGTGTCCATCAGCATCTTGGCCTCCAGCATAGCCATATGCTGTCTGGCTGCATCCAGGTGCGGTGCGCAGACATCCTGGGCAATCGCCAGCAGGCTGCGTTCGGCGCGGGCCGGTGCCAAGGTATAAGGCAGCGGCACGGTGATGATGTGCATCACGTATTCGCCGGTGAAGTCCTCGCGCTCGACGGCATGGGACAGCAGCAGGCTGTTGGGGAAAATCAGCTTGTGACCGGTCAGCTGATGACCATTCTGGTTCGGGCCGATTTCCAGAATCGAGGTGGTCAGCATATTGATGTCGAGTACGCGGCCGCGCAGTTCGCCAACGCGAATCAGATCGCCCGGAGAATAACTGTTGGACAGCGAGCGTACCAGGCCACCAGCCAGGCACATCAGTACCTCTTTGGTGGCTAGCACGAAGGCGGCGGCAAAGGCCACCATCGACAGTGCAATGGTCTGCAGCTCACGTGCCCAGATCACCAGAAGGCCCAGCACCCCGACGATAAACAGCGAGTTGCGGACGTTGATCACCCAGTGGCGGCGCACGTCGACCGGCACCTGTTCGTTACTCGCGAGTGCGCGGGCAATCGACAGGTGCAGCACGATCAGGATCAGGATCAGCGAGGTCGAGCGCAGAAAGTCGGAGCCGTAATCCTGCAGGATGGGCTCTAGCCAGCCGGGAATGTTCAGATTGGTCATCAGTCGTTGAGCTTGACGGCGTGTTCACGGGTTTCGTGGAACACGATATCGGGCCAGCGTTCCTGGGTCAAAGACAGATTTACGCGGTTTGGTGCTAGGTAGGCGAGGTTGCCGCCAGCATCAGTGGCGATATTCATCACCAGCGCATTGCCGAATTCTTCCAGCTTCTTGCGATCGTCGCAGCTGAACCAGCGAGCTGACCAGATGCTGCAGGACTCGAACACCGCATCCACACCGTACTCTGCGGCCAACCTTGAGGCTACGACTTCAAACTGCAGCACGCCGACTGCACCCAGAATCAGGTCGCCGCCATTGTGTGGCTTGAAGACCTGTACGGCGCCTTCTTCGCCCAGCTGTTGCAGGCCTTTTTGCAGCTGCTTGAGCTTGAGCGGGTTCTTGATGCGCACGCTGCGGAACATTTCCGGTGCAAAGAACGGAATGCCGGTGAAGGTCAGCTCTTCGCCTTCGGAGAAACTGTCGCCGATCTGGATGTTGCCGTGGTTCGGAATGCCGATGATGTCGCCGGCAAAGGCTTCTTCGACGATTTCGCGGTCGTGCGACATGAAGGTCACTACCGAGCTGGCGGCGATGTCACGATTCAGGCGCAGGTGTTTCATCTTCATGCCGCGCTCGAACTTGCCCGAGCATACGCGCAGGAAGGCGATACGGTCGCGGTGTTTCGGGTCCATGTTTGCCTGGATCTTGAATACGAAACCGGAGAACTTGCCTTCGGTCGGCTCGACGTCACGCACGGTGGCGTCGCGATGCTGCGGCGCCGGTGCCCAGTTGATCAGTGCGTCAAGAATTTCGCGCACGCCGAAGTTGTTGATGGCGGAGCCAAAGAACACCGGCGTCAGTTCGCCTGCGAGGAACTCGTCCAGATTCCACTCGTTGGAGGCACCCTTGACCAGCTCGATCTCCATGCGCAGCTGTTCCATTTCCAGCGGGAACAACTCGTCCAGGCGCGGATTGTCGATGCCCTTGATCACCTCGATGTCGGTAATCAGCTTTTCGCTGCCGGCTTCAAACAGGATGACTTCGTCGGACAGCAGGCTGTACACGCCGCGGAAGGACTTGCCCATGCCGATCGGCCAGGTAATCGGTGCGCAGCGGATCTTCAGCACATTCTCGACTTCGTCCAGCAGCTCCAGGCTATCACGCACTTCACGGTCGTACTTGTTCATGAAGGTGACGATAGGCGTATTGCGCAGGCGGCAAACGTTCAGCAGCTTGATGGTCTGTTCTTCCACGCCCTTGGCCGCGTCGATCACCATCAGCGCGCTGTCGACCGCAGTCAGTACGCGGTAGGTGTCTTCCGAGAAGTCCTGGTGGCCCGGGGTGTCCAGCAGGTTGACGGTGTGGTCGCGGTAGTCGAACTGCATCACCGACGAGGCTACCGAAATGCCACGCTGCTTTTCGATTTCCATCCAGTCGGAGGTGGCAAACTTGCCGCCCTTCTTGCCTTTAACCGTACCGGCCATCTGGATGGCACCCGAAAACAGCAACAGTTTCTCGGTCAGCGTGGTTTTACCAGCGTCAGGGTGGGAAATGATGGCGAAGGTGCGGCGACGGGCCACTTCATCGGCAATGCGGGTCAGTTCGGCGGACATGGGAATTCGGTTTGGCTAATGCTGGAAAACCTTGGATTGTAACGGAAAACCCGGTCTTGTGCCGAGTCTGCACTTGTCATTGCCTTAGGCGCCATGCATGGCCGTGGGGACTTTTGCCAGTGTCGGGGGTACAATCGCAAGCCTGTAAAGTGATCAAGGCATTCGATATCCATGTTTACCGGCATTGTGCAGGGAATGGCCACCGTGGTGGCGATTGATGAAAAAACCGCATTCCGCACCCATCATGTGCGCTTGCCTGGCGAACTGCTGCCGGGTTTGCAGCTTGGTGCCTCGGTGGCGCATAACGGCTGCTGCCTGACCGTTATCCGTATCGACGGCGAGGTGGTGAGCTTTGACCTGATGGCCGAGACCTTGCGCCTGACCAATCTTGGTGCGCTGAAGGTGGGCGATGCGGTCAATGTCGAACGTGCGGCGAAGTTCGGCGACGACATAGGCGGCCACGCGATGTCCGGCCATGTGATGTGTACGGCCAGCGTGAGCGAAGTCATCACTACGCCAGACAACTGCACGGTGTGGATCAGCATGCCGGAGCAGTTGATGAAGTATGTATTGAAGAAAGGCTATATCGGGGTGGATGGCTGCAGCCTGACCATTGCCGATGTGCGAGCCGATGGTTTTTGTGTATGCCTGATCCCCGAAACCCTGCAGCGCACCCTGATGGGCGTGCGCCAGGCGGGCGATCTGCTGAATATCGAAATCGACCCGCAAACGCAGGCGATTGTGGACACGGTTGAGCGGGTGCTGGCAGCGCGCCAGGCCTGATGGTTTGCGGCCAACGTTGGCCGCGTGCCGGTACTGAACAATATTGACGCCCGGTTTGCGGCTGGCAGACGGGGCAGGAGAGAAAGCATGGCAATTTCCCCGGTGCAGGACATCATCGCCGATATCAAGGCGGGCAAGATGGTGGTGTTGATGGATGCGGAAGATCGCGAGAACGAAGGCGATCTGGTGATGGCGGCCGAGCATGTGACGCCGGAGGCGATCAACTTCATGGCCAAGTTCGGCCGTGGCCTGATCTGCCTGACGCTGACCGAAGCGCGTTGCAAGCAGCTGAATCTGCCGATGATGGCGACCAATAACGGCACCAGCTTTGGCACCAACTTCACTGTGTCGATCGAGGCTGCGGAAGGGGTGTCCACCGGTATTTCGGCGGCGGATCGCGCCTTGACCACGCAAGTGGCGGTAGCGCGGGACGCCAAGCCGAGCGACATCGTACAGCCGGGTCATGTATTCCCGCTGAAGGCGCAGAATGGCGGCGTGCTGGTGCGTGCCGGCCATACCGAAGCAGGTTGTGATCTGTCGCGCCTGGCAGGTCTGGAGCCGGCTTCCGTGATCTGCGAGATCATGAACGACGACGGCACCATGGCGCGCCTGCCGGAGCTGCTGGAGTTTGCCAAGCTGCATGACCTGAAAGTCGGCACCATTGCCGACCTGATCCACTACCGTAGCCGTACCGAGTGCTTTGTCGAAGAAGTCGGTCAGCGCGATCTGGCCACGCCGTTCGGCGACTTCCGTCTGCATGTGTTCCAGGACATCCTGACCAAGGCAACCCATCTTGCGCTGGTTTGCGGCCAACCTTCGATGACTGACGAAACCTTGGTGCGCGTGCACGAGCCGCTGTCGGTGATGGACATGCTGGACCCGGGTAGCGGCAAGCACAGCTGGAATCTGCCGAGCGCCTTGCAGTATGTGCAAAAGCAGGGCAAGGGCGTGGTGATCCTGCTGCATCGTCAGGAGTCGGGCGAGGATCTGCTGCTGCGCGCCTTGCCGGATAATGTGCCCAAGAATCGTCGTCAGCGTTGGGACAGCAAGACCTTCGGTATCGGCGCGCAGATGCTGCGTTCGCTGGGCGTGGGCAAGATGAAGCTGATGTCGGCGCCGGTCAATCTGCCGTCGATGTCCGGCTTCGAGCTGGAAGTGTCCGGTTTTGTGCAGCCGGCAGACGTCGCCGCCGATTTGGATTAGAATAGCCCCCTTTTTTTGTGATTGTCTCGCTGCTAAGGAGCGCCGGATGCTGGATCAAGTCAAGCGTATCTCCCCGGATCTGTCGGGTGAAGGTCTGAAAATCGGTGTCGTCATGGGCCGTTTTAACGAGCTGGTTTGTCATGGCTTGCGTGATGCCTGCCTGTCCGAGCTGGTGGCGCTGGGCGTCAAGCCGGAAGACGTGACGCTGGCAACTGTGCCGGGCGCGCTCGAAATCCCGCTGGTGCTGCAGACCATGGCCAAGAGTGGCCGTTTCGATGCGCTGATCGCACTGGGTGCGGTGATTCGCGGCGAGACCTATCATTTTGAACTGGTATCCAATGAATCCGGCGCGGGCGTGACTCGTGTCGGTCTGGATTTCGATATTCCGGTTGCCAATGCCGTGCTGACCACCGAAACCGACGAGCAGGCCGAAGTGCGCATGTCGGTCAAGGGTAAAGAGGCAGCGCAAGTGGCAATCGAGATGGTCAATCTGCACAAGGCCTTGCGCGCCTGAGTCTGAGGCCGCCCGAGGGTGGCCATTGCCTGGCCATGTTGGCCGCAAGCGATCTTTATAAAAGGAATTCCGATGAAAACTGCACGCCGCCGTGCCCGCGAATTTGCCGTTCAGGGCATTTATGAATCACTGATCAACGCCGACCGTCCGGCCACCCTGATCGAGCGTCATCTCAGGGAGAACGACTACTTCAGCAAGGCTGACGAGGCGCTGTTCCGCGAGATTTTGTTCGGCGTGTTGAGCAAGAGGGCTGAACTGGCCCCGCGTCTGGCACCGTACTACGAGCGTGACGAGGCCGAAGTCAGCCCGGTCGAGAAGTCCATCTTGCTGATGGCGGCATTCGAGCTGTGCGAACATCCGCAGACGCCGTATCCGGTCATCATCAATGAGGCGATCGAGATCGCCAAGACCTTCGGTGGCACTGACGGCCACAAATTCGTCAATGGCGTGCTGGACAAGCTGGCTGCCGATGCGCGTGGCGAAGAGGTTGAAGCCAATCGTCGCCGTCGCCAGTCGGCCGAGTAATCGCCATCCTGAATGACAACACCCGCTGCGGCGGGTGTTTTGCATTGTGAAATCATGAATGAATTCGAACTGATCCGCCGTCACTTTACCCGTCCGGCGAATAATGCCGTGCTCGGCGTGGGGGATGATGCAGCTATCGTGCGGCCAACCCTGGGCCACGATTTGCATGTGTCTACCGATATGCTGGTTGCAGGCCGGCATTTTTTTGCCGATGTCGATCCGTTTCGCCTCGGGCACAAGGCGCTGGCCGTCAATCTGTCCGATATGGCGGCGATGGGGGCGACGCCACGTTGGGTCACGCTGGCGATTGCTTTGCCGGCGCTGGATGAGGCATGGGTGGCGGCTTTTGCGCGCGGCTTTTTTGCACTGGCCGAGTCGCATGGCGTGACTGTCATTGGTGGCGATACCACGCGCGGGCCGCTGACGATTTCGGTGACGATTTTTGGCGAGGCGCCGCATGGCCAGGCCTTGCGGCGTGATGCGGCGCAGGCTGGTGATGATATCTGGGTGTCGGGCGAGCTGGGTTTGGCGGCAGCTGCGCTGCAGCAGCGCCTGTCGGGGCACGAAGAAGCACTGCCTGTGGAGTGCCTGTTGAAGCTTGAGCAGCCGCAGCCCCGTGTGGTGCTGGGTGCTGCTTTGCTCGGTGTGGCGCGTGCGGCGCTGGATGTGTCCGACGGCTTTGCAGCTGACTTGTCGCATATTCTGGCGCGCTCGAATGTCGGCGCCGAGGTGTGGCTGGATGCCTTACCGACTCATCCGCAACTGGCAGTGCAGCGCGCGCGCTGGTTGTCGGCGATTGCGGCTGGCGGTGATGACTATGAGTTGTGCTTCACGGCGTCGCCTGCTGCCGAGTCGGCGGTATTGAATGCGGCGAAGGCGGCGGGCGTGGCGGTCTGCAAGGTTGGCTGCATTGTGGCCAGTGGCGGGCTGCGCTTGCTGGATGCGGCGGGTGATGAGGTGAAGCTGGGGAGTCTGGGTTATGACCACTTTGCGCAAGCCTGACCGGCAGTTCTTGCTGCGTCACCCGGCGCATTTTCTGGCGCTGGGCTTTGGAAGCGGCCTGATCACGCCGGCTCCGGGCACCTGGGGCAGTATTGCCGCCTTGCCGTTGGCGGCGGGTCTGTATCTGGCGGGTGTGCACGGTGTGATGCTGGCTTGGCTGGTCTTGCCGCTGTTTGTGTTGGGGGTGTGGGTGTGTGAGGTGACCGGCCGGGCACTTGGTGTCTCGGATAGCGGTCACATCGTCTGGGACGAGATTGTGGCCATGCTGCTGGTGCTGGCGGCAGTGCCGGCGACGCCTGTGGCATGGTTGGCCGCACTGCTGGCGTTTCGGGTGTTTGATATCCTGAAGCCTTGGCCGATACGCTGGCTGGATGCGCGGGTGCATGGCGGCTTTGGGGTGATGCTGGATGATGTGGTGGCGGCTTTGTTTGCAATCATCGTGTTGCAGCCGGTGTTGCCTTATCTTGTGTAAAGCAATTTGCGTAGGCTGCTGATCGGCGGTCTGTTGATGCAATAAAAAAACCGGCCTGAGCCGGTTTTTTTATTGCTTGGCGAATTACTCGCTGCGTGGACGACGATCACGATCGCCGCTGCCGCCCTGACGTGGGCCGCTGCTGCGACGGTCGCCGTAGCCACCGCGATTGCCGCCGTAGCCACCGCCTGGCTTGCGATCACCATAGCCGCCGCCATTGCCGCGACGTGGGCCGCCTTTGCCGCCGCTCGGACGACCTTTTGGTGGGCGACGGGTTGGCTCCAGGCCGGCAATCACTGCCTCTGGCAGGCTGCGCTTCAGGTATTGCTCGATACGGCGAACGCGGTGGAATTCACGCGATTCGGCGATGGTAATGGCGGTGCCGCTGCGGCCAGCACGACCAGTACGACCGATGCGGTGTACGTAGTCTTCGGCTTGCTTTGGCAGGTCGTAGTTAACTACCAGGCCAATGCCAGGAACGTCGATGCCGCGGGCGGCGACGTCGGTGGCAACCAGAATCTTGATACGGCCGCGACGCAGGTCGTTCAAGGTGCGGTTACGCCAGCTTTGTGGCATGTCGCCGTGCAGGCAGGCTGCGGAATAGCCCATGTCGGACAGCTTGTCAGCCATTTCTTCGGAGCCGATTTTGGTGGCGGTGAAGACAACAGCCTGATCAAAGTCGGATTCTTTCAGGATGGCATCCAGCAGGCGCTGCTTGTGGCCGTGGTCGTCGGCGTACAGCAGATGTTCGTCGATGTTGCCGCTGTCTTCCTTGCGTTCGATTTCGATGCGCTGCGGATTGCGGGTCATGCGCTCGGCCATCTTGCCGACTACGCCATCAAGTGTGGCGGAGAACAGCAGGGTCTGGCGGGTGGCTGGCGTGGCAGCAACGATGGTTTCGATGTCTTCGATGAAGCCCATGTCCAGCATGCGGTCGGCTTCGTCAAGAATCAGCATTTCCAAGCGGGAGAAATCAACACGGCCGGAGCGCATGTGATCCATCAGGCGGCCTGGAGTGGCAACGATGATGTCAACCGGACGCGACAGGGCGCGGGTCTGGAAGCCGAAGGAGGCGCCGCCAACCAAGGTGACGGTGCGCAACCAGCGCAGGTGTTCGCCGTAAACCAGGGCGTTTTTCTCGACCTGCTGTGCCAGTTCGCGAGTCGGCGTCAGTACCAGAACGCGCGGGCCGTTGCCCGGCAGCTGCGAGCGCTCGCCCATCTTGGTCAGCGCTGGCAGCAGGAAGGCTGCGGTCTTGCCGCTACCGGTCTGTGCCGATACCAGCAGGTCTTTGTTTGCCAGTGCAGCAGGGATAGCTTCGCCCTGTACCGGGGTAGGGTTTTCGTAACCGGTTTGTGCCAGTGCCTTGACGATAGGCGCAGGAAGTCCGAGGTCAGCAAAAGTCATGGTGATCCTTTCAGTCGGCAGTTTGTGTGTGTGCCGGATTGGCCCGCTAATGGGTTCCAGGTCATCGAACCAACCTGACAAAAGCGGCGAACTGCAGTCCGAACTGAAAGGACGGGGCGCGAGAAACGAAGCTAGGAAAACGGTCAGAAGCGATGAAAATGCAACGCTGGCAGTGCGGGTGTTGCCGCCAGCAAAATCAGGAAGTCGGCGAGTATACGTAAATTAATTTTAGTTTGCAATGGGTGCGCGCAATTATCTTTTGCAAGTCGCTGATTTTTATATCATGACAAAATCAGAAAAATAAAATTACTGCCAACTCAGCCATTCCAGCGTTTCTTCGGTTTTCTTGCTGGGCAAATATTCGGCGGCACAGCTACCGTTGTAATCCATCACCTTCAAAAAGTGAAAGAGTTGCTTGAGTGGCAATTCTCCGCTGCCAGGCTCGTGGCGGCCGGGATGATCGGCAAACTGGATGTGCGCAATCTTGGGCAGGTAGCGACTGATCAGATTGGGAATGTCTTCCTGCATGCGTGCCATATGGTAGAGGTCAATCTGCATGCCGAGATTGTGGTGTAGCGAGTCGCGCAGGATGGCGGCCAACTCTGCCGGGGTGCTGATCAGGAAGTCTGGCATGTCGAGACGATTGATTGCTTCGCAGGTTACGCGAATATCGTGTGGTGCCAGAATCTCACCGGCAATCGCCAGATTGCTGGCCAGTGCGCGCAAGGATTCTTCGCGCGAAAACGCCGGGTCTTGCCTGCCTGGCAAAACATTCACCATGCGCACGCCGAGTGTCACGGCGTATTCGACCGCGTTATCCAGCGCCTCGGCAAACTGGTCGCGCCGCTCGGGGTGGCCGGCCAGGCCGAAACCACCTTGCATCAGGTCGCCAGCTGGCACATTGATCAGGATGATGTCGGTGCCTGCACTGTCTGCTGCATCGCGCAGCAGACGGGCAGGGTGGCTGTAGGGGAACTGGATTTCCACCTCCTTGAAGCCGGCTGCTGCTGCGGCAGCAAATCTTGCCGGAAGCGGATGTTCGGTAAAAAGAAGGCTGAGGTTAGCCGCAAAACGTAACATTTATGATGCCTGCTGTTTGTCGGTGTGGAGCTTGATCAGAGTGCTCAGGTCGTCTGTGGCGTAGCCATTTTGACAGTGTCGCGCCATCAGGTTTGCGGCGAGCTCGGCCATTGGTGTGTTGCTATGGCAATCTTTGGCAAGCTGCAGGGTGTTATTGAGGTCCTTGAGCAAGGTTTCGACTTTCCACTGCACTGGTTCGTAGCTTCCGCTCGCCATGCGCGGCGTCAGAATCTGAAATGGCAAGGAGTCGGCAAAGCCACCGGCCAGTGCGGCGGGGAGCTTGTCTGCCGCGATGCCGGCATTTTGGGCGAGACTGACCATTTCGGCGATCAGCATGGCGTTGCTGGCGACAATCAGTTGATTGCAGATTTTGCCGATCTGGCCAGCGCCATGACTGCCAAGCCTTGTGTAGCGCTTGCCGACAGTCAGGAAAATCTCATGGGTCGACTCAATGGCCTGCTCGTCGCCACCGCACATGATAACCAGATTGCCGCTTTCGGCGCCGGCGACGCCGCCGCTGACTGGTGCGTCAATCCATTGGCCACCACTTAGTGCACACCGCTGCGCCAGCTCGCGTGTCAGTTGTGGAGATGTGCTGGAGAAATCAATGCAGATTTTACCGGACAAATCTGTGGTGAAAATGCCTTCATCGCCATAACAAACCGCCTGCATGGCCTGATCATTGGCGAGGCATAACAGGATAACGTCCGAGCGGTCTGCCAGCTCGCGGGGCGAGTTTGTGCGGCGGCCTTTGGTTAGTTGCTGATATTTGTCTGCGTTGCGATTCCAGATGTTCAGCTTCCACTGGGCTTGTAGCAGCTGATGGCACATGGGGATGCCCATGAGGCCGAGGCCAATAAAGCCAAGTGCTCTGGAGTCAGCGTGCGCAACAGATTTCATAGCATTAACTTTAAAATGGGTTGATGGTGATCAAGTTTGTGCAGAATATGCTGAGCGTATCGCGTTTGGGCGCAATGTTCAAACTGACTTGGCTGGTGGCGGTCATGCGGTAGAATCGCCCCTTTTTGCAATTCTGTTTCAGCTTATGAGTCATCATCCCTTTCTATATGTAAACAGTCGTCCATGGGCCAAGCGGGTAAGCAATATCTATCAGCGTGAAGGTGCTCGTGCGAAAGATATCGCCCGTGAAGATGTGGCCAGAGCGGTCAGAAGTTCGCCACTGCGTATGCAAGATCTGGAAGAGCGTACCGAGCTAGAGTGTGAGCTGGCACATGCTTTTGGCCGATACGTTCAGTCAGGCCGAAAGTTTTGCCAGCTGGATGCGGCTTTGTTGAAAGCTTTGGATGCCAGCGCCTTGCCGGCGCGGGTGCCGGATTTGTCACCAGTCATGGGCGAGAGCTTTTACTGCATGCTGGATGAGCAGTGTGGTGTCTACATTGATATTGCAGCAGAAGGGCAGTCGGCGCGCCTGTTGCTGGTCAAGGCGGCTGGCGCGAAAGAGTCATGGTGGCAACTGGCTGACGAAGTACTTACGCTGGGCTTGGCTGTGCATGATGAGTTGCACTTGCCGGAGCAGTCTTCGATCGAGCAATGGTGGCTGCCACTTAATCGGGTACTGAAGGTCATGGCTTTGCTCACGCAGAAGCATCTGCAGTGGCAGGAGTTGGTGCGTGAGGATGTGCCGGTTGGCAAGGGTTATGAGCTGCGTTGGGCCGCTGAATTGAGTGCTCGTGATGAGTTGGCTGGTGGCTACTGGCGCCGGCAGGGTGAAGTGGCTGGCGGACGCCTCGTATGGATTCCGCCAAAATAAGTCCTTACAGGAATTGCCTGATCAGCTGACTAAGTGTTGACATGTCAAAAGGCTTGTCGCAGATGGCGGAGACGCCGGCTTCTTCCACTGCGGCCAACCTTTGCTGATCCTGCTCGCTCGAAACCATCAGCACCGGAATGCTGCCGGCGCGCGGGTCATTGCGGATGTATTCGGTCAATGCCTTGCCATCCATCTCCGGCATATTGTAATCGGTGATTATCAGATGGTAGTTGGTGTCGAATTGCAGGACTTCGGTAGCCTCCTTGCCATTGCTGGCTTCGTCGATATCGCAAAAACCGAAGCGCTCCAGCACGTTGCGCAGATAGTTGCGCGAAGTCAGGCTGTCGTCCACGAGTAAAACGCGCTTGGTATCCAGATCCAGCGATTCCAGCTCTGCGCGAGTTTCTTCGATATTCAGATAGTCCACGCTGCTGGTAATTGCCTTATCCAGCTGGGAAACGGTGAATGGCTTGGGCAAGATGGCCATGGCACCGGCCTGGCGGATGGCATTCAGTTGCTGCGGGCGTGTTTCGCTCGAGATCAGTACGAATGGCATTTCACGCATATCCTCAGCCAGTCGCATCTGGGTAACCAGATCGCTGCCAGTCATGTCCGGCAGGTACATCGCACTGATGACAATGTCCGGACGCGGCACCTCACGTATGCGCTGCAATGCGGCAGCACCCGTCTCGGCACGATCAATCATTTCTACGCCCAGCTCATGCAGGAAGTGTTGAATGATGTTGCCTTGTGCGCGGGAGGGCTCTACGAGACAAATGGTGAGGCTGCTCAAGTCAAACATACAGTAACCAGTCTTTATCGGGATTAGCTTTGGCTAATCATAATAAAGCTCACGGGTGAATTGAAAGTATTTGATTATTGATTAATAGCCCTTTTGTGCTTGTTGCTCAAGCCAGAGGCAAAAGCTGCTGACCGCCGGATCGTTGATGGCGGCGCGCGGGGCGATCCAGCAATACCCTCGAACGGGAACCAGCGGCTGGGGCAGGGGGGCGATCAAAAGGCCGCTTGTCACTTCGTTCTGCATCATCGGCATCGGCCCCAGAATTACGCCGAGGCCACTCAGTGCGGCACTCAGGGCGAGGGTGAAGCGGTCAAAATGAATGCTGGATGCTGGCTTCAGCTCGGCATAGCCAGCCAGAGTCAGCCAGCGTTGCCATGCAGTTGGCCGGGTGTCGGCATAGAGCAGGGTGTGGCGGGCGAGGTCGGCCGGGCTGTTGATCGGGGTTTGCTCGAGCAGGCGTGGGCTGCACAGCGGCAGTTCGTTCTCGATGAGGAAGGGCTTGGTAATGTGGCCGGGCCAATCACCTGGGCCGCGGCGGATGGCGATGTCAAAGTCGGCTTCAATGCGGCTGATGTCACGATCTGAGGTCACGATGTGCAGGCTGATATCCGGATGCATCTCCTTGAAGCTTGCCAGTCTGGGTAGTAGCCAATAGGTGGCAAATGTAGGTGTCGAGTTGATTGAAATCCGCCGCTGATGGTCTGGCTGCAATAGCTGGGCAGTTGCGTTGCTGATCAGGTCGAGGCCGTCTTGCACCTGTACCAGGTAGCGCCAGCCGGTGTCAGTGAGCCGCACCCGGCCGCCGGCGCGCTCAAAAAGCTGTACGCCCAGCCAGTCTTCAAGCTGTTTGATCTGCTTGCTCACAGCGCCGTGTGTCACGTGCAGCTCGGTTGCAGCGGCGGAAAAGCTTTCCAGTCTTGCGGCTGACTCGAAAATGCGCAGCGCATTCAGGGGAGGGTAGGTGTTCATGGGGTGTGATTATAACTCACAGCCCATGTTGCGATTACTCGTTTGTGCTTGTGGTGTGAACAGCGTAATCTCTATGGTGTTTCCATCGGCCCGATCAGGGCCGGACGTTGGCCGCAGTCTTACCCGTTTATTGCGGCCAACCTGCCAGATCAACCCCAAGCAAAAGGTACAAGCCATGCTAGAAGCTTACCGCCAACACGCCGCCGAACGCGCTGCGATGGGCATTCCACCCCTGCCACTGAACGCCAAACAGGTTGAGGCACTGGTCGAGCTGCTGAAGGCGCCGCCAGCCGGTGAAGAAGAGACCCTGGTCGAGCTGATTACCTTCCGTGTGCCACCTGGCGTGGATGATGCTGCCAAGGTGAAGGCTTCCTTCCTGGCGGCTGTTGCCGAAGGTTCTGTGGTGTCTCCGCTGATTTCCCGTGCCAAGGCTACCGAGCTGCTGGGCACCATGCTGGGTGGTTACAACGTCAAGCCGCTGATCGACCTGTTGGGCGATGCCGAAGTTGGCGAAGTGGCGGCTGCCGGTCTGAAAAAGACCCTGCTGGTATTTGACTACTTCAATGACGTGAAAGAGCTGGCCGACAAGGGCAATGCCAACGCACAGTCCGTGCTGAAGAGCTGGGCCGATGCCGAGTGGTTCACCAGCCGTCCTGAAGTGGCACAGAAAATCACCGTGACCGTCTTCAAGGTACCGGGCGAAACCAACACTGACGACCTGTCGCCGGCACCGGATGCATGGTCGCGTCCGGACATCCCGCTGCACTATCTGGCGATGCTGAAGAACACCCGTCCTGATGCAGCCTTCAAGCCGGAAGAAGACGGCAAGCGTGGCCCGATGCAGTTCATCGAAGAACTGAAGAAAAAAGGCCATCTGGTTGCCTATGTGGGTGACGTTGTTGGTACTGGTTCTTCCCGTAAATCTGCTACCAACTCGGTAGTATGGGCAACTGGTGAAGACATTCCGTTTGTACCGAACAAGCGTTTCGGTGGCGTGACGCTGGGTGGCAAGATCGCGCCTATCTTCTTCAATACTCAGGAAGACTCCGGCTCGCTGCCGATCGAAGTTGAAGTATCCAAGCTCGAGATGGGCGATGTGATCGACATCTACCCGTACGAAGGCAAGATCGAGAAAGATGGTCAGCTGGTCGAGAAGTTCAGCCTGAAATCCGATGTATTGCTGGACGAAGTCCGTGCCGGTGGCCGTATCAACCTGATTATCGGTCGTGCGCTGACTGCCAAGGCTCGCGAAGCACTGGGTCTGCCTGCTTCTACCGAATTCCGTCTGCCGAAAAATCCGGTTGACAGCGGCAAAGGCTTCTCGCTGGCGCAGAAAATGGTTGGCCGCGCCTGTGGTCTGCCAGAAGGTCAAGGCGTTCGCCCTGGCACTTACTGCGAACCACGCATGACGACTGTTGGCTCGCAAGATACTACCGGCCCGATGACCCGTGACGAGCTGAAAGATCTGGCTTGTCTGGGCTTCTCCGCTGATCTGGTAATGCAGTCCTTCTGTCATACCGCTGCTTATCCGAAGCCGGTTGACGTGAAGATGCACAAAGAGCTGCCAGCTTTCATCTCCACCCGTGGCGGCGTAGCACTGCGTCCGGGCGACGGCGTAATCCACAGCTGGCTGAACCGCCTGCTGCTGCCGGATACCGTAGGTACCGGTGGTGACTCCCACACCCGCTTCCCGATCGGTATTTCCTTCCCGGCCGGTTCCGGTCTGGTTGCCTTTGCCGCAGCTACCGGCGTAATGCCTCTGGATATGCCTGAGTCCGTACTGGTGCGTTTCAAGGGCGAACTGCAACCAGGCGTGACCCTGCGTGATCTGGTCAATGCGATTCCGCTGTATGCCATCAAGCAAGGCCTGCTGACTGTGGCCAAGGCCGGCAAGAAGAACATCTTCTCCGGTCGCGTACTGGAAATCGAAGGTCTGCCAGAGCTGAAGGTCGAGCAGGCATTCGAGCTGTCCGATGCTTCTGCCGAGCGTTCCGCTGCCGGTTGTACCGTACGTCTGAACAAGGCTCCGATCGTCGAGTACATGAACTCCAACATCACCCTGATGAAGGTCATGATCGCCGAAGGTTACCAGGATGCCCGCACCCTGGAACGCCGTATCAAGAAGATGGAAGAGTGGATCGCCAACGGCGAACTGCTGCAGCCGGATGCTGATGCCGAATACGCTGCCGTGATCGAAATCGATCTGGCTGACGTGAAAGAGCCTATCGTTGCCTGCCCGAACGATCCGGACGACGTGAAGTTCATGTCCGAAGTTGCCGGCACCAAGATTGATGAAGTGTTCATCGGCTCCTGCATGACCAACATCGGTCACTTCCGTGCCGCTTCCAAGCTGCTGGAAGGCAAGCGCGACCTGCCGGTAAAACTGTGGCTGGCCCCACCGACCAAGATGGATGCCGAACAGTTGACCAACGAAGGTCACTACGGTGTATTCGGCATGGCCGGTGCCCGCACCGAAATGCCGGGTTGCTCGCTGTGTATGGGTAACCAGGCACAGGTACGTGAAGGCGCTACCGTGATGTCCACCTCGACTCGTAACTTCCCGAACCGCTTGGGCAAGAACACCAATGTATTCCTGGGTTCTGCCGAGTTGGCCGCGATCTGCTCCAAACTGGGCAAGATTCCGACCGTCGAGGAGTATCAAGCGAACATCGGCATCATCAACGAGAAGGGTGCCGAGGTTTACCGCTACATGAACTTTGACCAGATCAAAGACTATCAGGAAGTTGCTGATACTGTAGGTGCGTGACTTGGGTGATTGAAGTGCGAGGACGCCGAGAGGTGTTCGCACTTCCTGTAAACTCAAAAAATACCCCCGCGAATGCGGGGGTATTTTTTTGGGAAGTACCTGATGGACTATTTGGTAGTTATGTACTGCGCCAAGAGTTGGAAGTCCGGATTGCTAATTTAACTTGGTAAATTTCCGGTGTGATGGAGCTGCAAGTGATCATCAGGCGGGTCGCCACATATTCAATTATGTAGCGATACAAGAATATTAGTGTTACTGCCGACTGGTATAAGCCTGCTCCGGGTCGAGCTCTTCGGGGATATCACGCAGGCTGCGATGAATCGCCAGAATATCTTCCTGGCTGGCGAAAAATGCGGCCAATACTGCTGGGTCAAAATGTTGACCGCTTTGTTGCTGCATGAATGCCATGGCAGCCGGAATCTCCCATGCCGGTTTGTAAGGGCGGGATGAAGTCAGAGCATCAAATACATCTGCCACTGCCACGATACGTGCCGGCAATGGAATCTCTTCAGCGCGCAAGCCGGCAGGGTAGCCACTGCCGTCAAACTTTTCGTGGTGGCACAGTGCGATATCGTGCGCCATGCGTAATAGCGGAACTTCGCTGTCCTTGAGTGCGGCCGCCCCGCGGGCGGGGTGGGTTTTCATGACCTGGAATTCTTCGGCAGTCAGCCGGCCAGGTTTTAGCAGGATGTAGTCCGGTATGGCGACTTTCCCGATATCGTGCATCGGCGCTGCCAGGAAAATCCGCTCTTCAAACTCTTCACCCAAACCCATGGCTCTGGCAATGATTCGCGCGTAATGCGCCATGCGCTCGATGTGATAGCCGGTTTCCGGATCGCGCGATTCGGCGACATGCGACAAACGCCAGATCAAGTCCTGCGCTGCGATTTCCTTTAGTTGACGCTGGGCACGGCGCAGCTGCAGCAAGTTGCGGATGCGGGCGCGTGTTTCGACCGGGTCAACCGGCTTGGCCAGAAAATCGGTTGCGCCCGCCTCCAGTGCGTTTTGCCGCACTTCTTTCATATCACTGGTAGTCACCATGATGATGGGGATGTCACGAATGTGCGGCAGGGCCCGTAGTGCATGAATCAGCGTCAGGCCATCCATGCCAGGCATCATATAGTCAGTCAGGATGAGGTCTGGCGTATGTTCATTGCACCATGCCAGCGCCTCGGTGCCATCCTGGGCTGCTTGCGGCTCGCAATCAGGCATGCGACCGACCAGATGGCGCAACACCATCAGATTGGTGGGATTGTCGTCGACAATCAGGACGGTCATTTTCATACAGGTGCTTTGCTCTTAAACGTCTGTTAAGAAAAGTCGGCAGTGACGGCTTTATATTATCGGCGCAGCCTTAAATGGCGATTAAGTAAAAAGTATATCTATCACTCTATAGTAATGGTACTGCGCTGTATCAATGTTTCCATGAAGCTGCGATTAGCTGCTTTGCGACAAGGAAGTCGCGGCCAACCAGTGTTTAACTGTGATCTACCGCCCCAAAACCCACGAAAGGAATTGAGCATGCTGAAATTTGCCAGAACCCTGCTGACTGTTTCGATGATGTTGGCCGCAACGGCCGCAAGCGCGCTGGACAAACCGGCAGGTCGGGCCATCCTGACTGTCAGTGGTGAAATCAGCCAGCTCAATGCCGGCAAGGAGGCGCAATTTGATGCCGCCATGCTGGACAAGCTGCCGCAGCACAAGCTGACGGTTGAAACTCCTTGGTACAAAGGGACGCAAACTTTCGAAGGCCCGTTGCTGCGTGACGTGGCGGATGCGGTCGGTATCAAGGGCAAGAAGCTGTATGTCGTTGCGCTGAATGACTATGCCGCCGAAATTCCGATGGAAGATCTGAAGAAATACGACGTGGTGCTGGCGCGCAAGATCAACGGCAAGGTGCTGGCAGTACGTGACAAGGGGCCGCTGTTCATCATGTATCCGTTCGACAAGCACCCTGAGCTGCGCACCAAGGAAATCTACGGGCGCTGCGTCTGGCAGGTTAACCGCATCCGCGTTGAGTAAGCGGGTGACTGATGCCTAACCGTCGTCCGATCAACCGTCACGCAAAAGGCCAGCTTTGGTTGCTGGCCGTGCTGATGACTTGCGCCTTGCTGGTCGTTGGCATGCTCTACCTGCGTCAGCAAAGCGAGATGAAACGCTTTGAAGTGCAGGGCGAGGACAATATCGTCTGGGTGTATTCGCAGCTGGGTATCGATTATTACCGCGTATCGGGGGCCGCCAAGGTGGCGGCTGCCACGGGTACAACGGCTGATCTGGACGAGTTGCAGCTGAGGTATGAGGTACTGGTTTCACGTATCAATCTGCTGAATCAGTACCGCTACAGCCTGTTGTTCAGTGATGCGCAGTGGTACGCGAGGCAAATGAAGGCGCTGATCAACCTCGTCAGCCATACCGATAATCTGCTGGCTCAGGGCGATGGCTACTTCAATCGCGAGCTGGCGGCGACGCTGGTATCGGATCTGGACAAGGTGGTCGAACCCGTCAGGGAGCTGACCATTGGTGCCAATAGCCGCTTGACCCAGCAGGCAAACGACAGCAATCACAGTCTGCAGAATATCAATGTACTGGTGGCTGCCACGGCAATGCTGCTGATGGTACTGGCTAGTGTGATGGCGGCCATTGCCTATCGCAATCTGTCACACAGCGAGCGGCGGCGGGAGGAGGCGGAAAGCCTGTCCAAGCGGCTGGATCAGGCACTGGTGCAAGCCGAGGCGGCCAACCGTGCCAAGAGTGACTTCCTCGCCAACATGAGTCATGAAATCCGCACACCGATGAATGGCATCATCGGCATGACCGAATTGACACTGGAAACCGAGCTCAATCACGAGCAGCGTGAATATCTCGAGCTGGTTAAGTCATCGGCAGACTCCTTGCTGGTCATCATTAATGACATTCTCGATTTCTCCAAGGTCGAGGCAGGCAAGCTGATCATCGAGCAAACCGGTTTTTCACTGCGCAACCTGATCAGCCAGACACTCTATCCTTTTGCCGTACGTGCCCGGCAGCAGAATCTCGAGCTGGTCTGCAGCATTAATCCGATGGTGCCTGATGCCCTGATCAGTGACCCTGCGCGCCTGCGGCAGGTGTTCAATAACCTGCTTGGTAATGCACTGAAGTTTACTGATCAGGGTGAAGTGGTGTTGACGATTGACGGCTATCCGATGGGGGACGGCTATTGGCTGACTGTATCGGTAATGGATACCGGCATCGGCATTTCGGCAGACAAGCAGGCATTGATATTTGATCCGTTTGCCCAGGCCGACAGCAGTACCACCCGCAACTACGGTGGTACCGGCTTGGGCCTGACCATTACCCGACGCCTGGTGCAGTTGCTTGGCGGAGACATCAATGTCAGCAGTCAGCTGGGGCAGGGATCTGATTTCCGCTTCAACATCATTGCCGGGCTGGCACCCGAGCAAGCAGCCATGCCAGAGGTGGCTGATCTGTCCGGCAAGACGGTACTGGTGGTGGATGATAATGCCACCAGTCGCAGCTGGTTGGCCGCCATGCTGGGCAGCTGGGGGATGGCGGTGACATTGGTCGAGGATGGTGAGCAGGCACTGGCCAACCTTACCGCGCATGACTACTGGTTGATTTTGCTGGACAGCACCATGCCGGGCATGAATGGTTTTGAGCTAGCCAGTCGGATTCCGCAGGATCGTCGCAGCGCCAGCGTGATCATGATGACGGCCGCCGGCCTGCGTAACGAGGCCATGCAGTGCCAGGCGCTGGGGATTCGTAGTTATCTGGACAAACCGGTGAGTCAGGAAGCATTGCTGAATACGATTTACCAATTGCAGTCACCCGTCGCAAGTAATGCGGCCAACCTTATGCTGACAACGCAGCAGCGCGAGCAAGCCTTGAGTGGCGCGCTGTCGATACTGCTGGTGGAAGACAATCTGGTAAACCAGAAGCTGGCGGTGACCATTCTGTCGCGTCGGGGCTTTACCGTCAGCCTTGCCAATAACGGGCAGGAGGCGCTGGATGCGCTGACGGATCAGCAGTTTGATCTCATCCTGATGGATATGCAGATGCCGGTGATGGACGGTATGGAGGCGTGCAGCCAGATTCGCACCCGCGAGCAGGCGGGCATCTGGAAGGTTACACCTATCATTGCCATGACAGCGCATGCGCTGAGCAGTGACCGTGAACGCTGCCTGGCAGCCGGTATGGACGGCTATGTCAGCAAGCCGATTGATGCCACGGTGTTGCTGGATGAAATTGCCCGCGTAACGGGGCTAGTGAAACAGCCTGCAGCGCGGCCGACACCAGCAGTTGCAGAGGCAAAGCCGGTGCAGACCGAGGTTGCCCTGGTGTTTGATCATGCCAAGGCGCTGCAAAACTGTGATGGTGACAGTGATTTCCTGTCGGTATTGCTGGCCAGCTTTATCGAGGACATGCCCAGACAGCTGCAAGCCATTCACGAGGCGATTGCCGAGCAAGATCAGCGCAAGGCCGAGCTGGCCGCACACTCGATCAAGGGTACTTGCCTGTCGGTGGCAGCACCCCGACTGACCCAGCTGGCCTATCAGCTGGAGTTGGCCGCAAGAGACGGCAATCTTGAGAAGGTCGCCGTGTCGCAGCCGGTATTGCAGGCTGCCACGGATGAGTTGTTAGCTGCGCTGGGCCCGCATTTGTCGGCCGACCACTAGTGCAGCAGTCGTGATTACGTTCAGGATCTGCGCGGCTTCATGCCCGCATTGTCTTGTCTGGCAGTCGGGTGGCGGAAATTGATACGACCCTTGGTCAGGTCATAAGGCGACATCTCGACTGTCACCCGGTCACCCAGAATGACTTTGATGCGGTGCAGCTTCATTTTTCCTGAGCCATAGGCCAGGATTTCCACATTATTATCCAGGCGGACGCGGAAACGTGATTCGGGCAGGACATCGATAACGACGCCTTGCAGTTCGACCATGTCTTCTTTTGACATAGGTTCTCCTGTGCTGATGATGGGCGCAGCCACGCAAGTGCGTAACTGGCTGATTGATTGCTTCGTGAACCCGGGCGGGAGGCAGCTGCACATGCTGTGCAGAGTCTAGAGCAAGGCAAATGCTGAGCCGGCAGCATTTTTGAAGAGGAGCCCGATCGTCCGCTTATTGACCAGCTTTGTCAAACTTCTTGCGTCCCAGAACAACCGGCAGCAGCCGCAGCGCTGGTCGTGCATGGCACGACGTTTGCTGAAGATTCGCCAAACAACAGGCAAACGGGGCGGATCATGCTGAGTGTAATGCTGGTGAATGATGGTTCGGGCAAGGCGGTGGCCTTGCGCGAGATGTTGACCGCAGCGGGGGTGCGGGTGGTGGCTGAGGTGGCGGCCAACCTGCAGTTGGCCGACATGTTGGCCGCAGCGCGGCCGGATATCGTGTTGATGGATAGCGATGCACCGTCGCGCGATATGCTGGAGCAGGTCTGCGTGATGGGGGCGCGGCACGGTCAGCCGGTGGTGATGTTTACCGATGACGAGCGGCGCGAAACCATACGTGCGGCCTTGCAAGCCGGTGTCGCCGCCTATGTGGTGGGCGAAATCGATGCGGCGCGGATAGTCGGGGTACTGGATGTCGCCATCGAGCGGCACCGGCTGGAACAGGAGCGCCGCGCCGAGCTGGCAGAGGCGCATCAGCAGCTGGCGGATCGCAAGCTGGTCGAGAAAGCCAAGGGCCTGCTGATGCAGATGAAAGGGCTGGACGAGGCCAGCGCCTATCGCCAACTGCGCGAACGTGCGATGCAACAGCAGAAAAAGCTGGCGGTGGTCGCCCAGGAAATCATCAGCCTCGCCGAGTGGCTGCAGGGTTGATGGTGCAAGTGGCCACACGATGGTGCGCGTCTGCATTATTGCAGTGCACAAATCAGGCGAAGTGCCGTGTAAAAGCTGGCACGGCAATTGCAAGATGTTCCCCGAGGCGCAATGCAGCGCCAGGCAAACCGGCCATGCCAACGCAGGCAAGGCCGGACACACGGACAACGGCGTCCGTTACCCGCAAGCTCGGGTAACGGACGCTTTTTCTTTTTCTGCCTACAGCAAGGGGAGCAGCAAGATGAAACAGCCACGTTTTGAAAACCAGACCGAGTCCGCCAGCGCCGAGCGCCGCGATTTTCTCAAAGGAGCCCTGTCATTGATGGCCTCAACTGCTTTACCTGCCGGCTTTGCCACTTCGGCACTGGCGGCCGTCACCGGCAAGCCCGAGAAAACCGAAGTCAAGGTCGGTTTCATTCCGCTGACCGACTGTGCCTCGGTGATCGTGGCCTCGAAGATGGGCTTCGACAAGAAATACGGCATCACCATCGTGCCGTCCAAGGAGGCCAGCTGGGCAGCCGTGCGCGACAAGCTGGTGAATGGCGAGCTGGATGCGGCGCACTCGCTGTACGGCATGATCTATGGTGTGCATCTTGGCATTGGCGGCCCGAAAAAAGACATGGCCGTGCTGATGACGCTGAGCCAGAACGGCCAGGGCATCACGCTTTCCAATCAGCTCAAGGACAAGGGCGTTACCACCGGTGCGGCCTTGGCCAAGCTGATCAAGGCCGAGCCGCGTGAATACACTTTTGCGCAGACCTTTCCGACCGGCACCCATGCCATGTGGCTGTACTACTGGTTGGCCGCACATGGCGTCAACCCGGTTGCCGACGTGAAAACCATCGTGGTGCCGCCGCCGCAGATGGTGGCCAATATGCGTGTCGACAATATGGACGGCTATTGCGTGGGCGAACCGTGGAACGCACGCGCCATTGCCGACGGTATCGGCTTTTCGGTGGCTACCTCGCAGCAGATCTGGCCAGATCATCCGGAGAAAGTACTGGGCACCACTGGTGACTGGGTCAAGCAAAACCCCAATACCGCCCGCGCACTGGTTGCGGCGCTGCTCGAAGCCTCGCGCTATATCGACGAGGTGAAAAACCGCGCCGCAGTCGCCAAACTGATTGCTGACAAAGCCTATGTGAATGCGCCCGAGGCGGTGATTGCCGGCCGCTTTGTCGGTGCCTACGAAGATGGCCTCGGCAAAAAGTGGCAAGACCCGAAGCTGATGAAGTTCTTTGATGGCGGCAAGGTCAACTTCCCTTATCTGTCTGACGGCATGTGGTTCCTCACCCAGCACAAGCGCTGGGGCCTGCTGAAGACCGATCCGGATTATCTCGGTGTCGCGCGGCAGATCAACCAGATTGCCATCTACAAGGATGCCGCAGCGATGGCCAAGGTGGCCCTGCCACCTGGCGATATGCGTAGCAGCAAGTTGATTGATGGCGTGGTGTGGGATGGCAAGAATCCGGCCGCCTATGCTGCGAGCTTCAAGATCAAGGCCTGAGGAGGTGTGAGATGACTATCGCCAAACCTGTTGCGGCCGACCTGGCCATGCCGCGGCGGCGCAAGCCGGCGTCTCCTGTGGCGCGCCTCGCCGCCACACCGCTGCTGGCCCCGCTGGTGCCGTATATCCGCGCGCTGGTGCCGCCGCTGCTCGGCGTCTTGCTGTTTGTGCTGTTGTGGACGCTGGTTTCCCAGCTCAGCAAGGGCAGCCTGCCCGGGCCGCAATCGACATGGGCCTCGGCGCAAGAGCTGTTTGCCGACCCGTTTTACCAGAATGGTCCGAATGATCAGGGCATAGGCTGGAACATCCTGATGTCGCTGGGCCGGGTCGGCGTTGGCTTTGCCTTGGCGGCGGCAGTGGGGATTCCGCTGGGTTTCATGATTGGCCGCTTTGCGTTTTTGTCCCGCATGTGCGCGCCCATCATCAGCCTGTTGCGACCGGTCAGTCCGCTGGCCTGGTTGCCGATTGGCCTCCTGGTATTCAAGGCGGCCAGCCCGGCGTCGATCTGGGTGATCTTCATCTCCAGTATCTGGCCGATGATTCTCAACACCGCCGCCGGCGTGCGCGCCGTGCCGCAAGACTATCTGAACGTGGCGCGCGTACTGCGGCTGTCGGAGTGGAAGGTGTTCAGCGTGATCCTGCTGCCGGCGGTACTGCCGCATATGCTGACCGGCGTGCGCCTCGCCATCGGCACGGCGTGGCTGGTGATTGTCGCCGCCGAGATGCTGACCGGCGGTGTCGGGCTGGGCTTCTGGGTGTGGGATGAATGGAACAATCTGAACGTCGAGCACATCCTGATCGCCATCTTCGTGGTGGGGCTGGTCGGTTTGCTGCTGGAACAGGCATTGGTCTGGCTGGCCAGAAAAGCCAGCTTCGGACAGGAGGTGTGAAATGGAACGCTTTGTCGAGCTGGAACAGGTAGGCAAACACTTTGATACCAAAAAGGGCCGCTTTGTCGCCCTGAAAGACGTGAATCTGACCATCCGCCAGGGCGAGTTTGTGTCGCTGATCGGTCACTCGGGCTGCGGCAAGTCTACCGTGCTGAACATCATCGCCGGCTTGCTGGATGCCAACGAGGGCATCGCCCTGTGCAATGGCCGCGAAATTGACGGCCCGGGGCCGGAGCGTGCGGTGGTGTTCCAGAACCACAGCCTGCTGCCGTGGCTGAGCTGCTACGGCAATATCATGCTGGCGGTAGAGCGCGTATTCGGCCGCAAGGAGAGCAAGGCGCAGTTGGCCGCACGCACCGATGCCGCGCTGGATCTGGTGGGCCTCGTTCATGCCCGTGACAAGCATCCGCACGAGATTTCCGGCGGCATGAAGCAGCGCGTCGGCATCGCCCGTGCACTGGCGATGGAGCCGAAAGTGCTGTTGATGGACGAGCCTTTCGGTGCGCTGGATGCGCTGACCCGCGCCAATCTGCAGGACGAGATGGTGAAGATTGTCGAGCGCACCGGCAGCACGGTGGTGATGGTTACCCATGATGTTGACGAGGCGGTGCTGCTGTCGGATCGCATCGTGATGATGACCAATGGCCCGTCGGCTACTGTCGGCGAAATTCTTGAAGTCAATCTGCCAAGACCGCGCGACCGGCTGGCGTTGGCCAGTCATGCCGATTACCACGCTTGTCGCAGTGCGGTGCTGGATTTTCTGTACCAGAAACATCGCAAATCGGCTGCCTGATGTTGTATCCGTCCCTGTTGGAGCCATGCTTCATTCACGCCCCGCCCATGCGGGGCTTTTTTGCGGCCAACGTTCACCAATTGGGTGCTGCGACGCACCAATTGCAGGCAGTCGGCGCTGAAGTGGCCCGCTCAAAGCCTGGTTTTGGCTGTAAACACCAGGTTTTCTGCCTGAAGTGGCGAGCCAGAGCTGGCACGCCACTTGCTAAACATGAATACGCAAAGGTGTCATGGCTCAATGGCGAGTCGTGACCAGGACAAGGAAGTCCGCCACCGTGCTTTGGCACGGCGGCGGACTTTTTTTTGGTCTGTACCGCCGCAAGGCTGCTGTGGTGCAACCGCATTTCCCGAGGATGCAAGGCGATGAGCAAACAGAAGCTGGTCATGGTGGGCAATGGCATGGCGGGCGTTCGCACGCTGGAAGAGCTGCTGAAACTGGCCCCGGATACTTACGACATCACCGTATTCGGTGCCGAGCCACACCCTAACTACAACCGCATCATGCTGTCGCCGGTGCTGGCCGGCGAGCAGACGCTGCCGGATATCGTGCTGAACGATCACGACTGGTATGCCGAACATGGCATCACCCTGCATCTGGGCCAGCCGGTGGTAGAGATCGACCGTGGCCGCCGTGTGGTGCGGTCTGCCGACGGCACTGCCGTGCCGTATGACCGCCTGCTGCTGGCCACCGGCTCCAGCCCGTTCATGCTGCCAGTGCCGGGCAAGGACTTGCCGGGGGTGGTGACTTTCCGTGATATCGCCGACGTGGAGAGCATGATCGCCGCGGCGGCCAGCCATCGCCACGCAGTGGTGATCGGTGGCGGCTTGCTGGGGCTGGAGGCGGCCAACGGTCTGTTGGCGCGGGGCATGGCGGTGACCGTGGTGCATCTGGGCGAATGGCTGCTCGATCGCCAGCTCGACAAAGCCGCCGCGCAGTTGTTGCAGCAGAGCCTGGAAGCCAAGGGGCTGAAGTTTTTGCTGCAGAAACAGACGGCCGAGCTGGTACAGGGCGAGAGCGGCCGTGTCTGTGCGGTGCGCTTCAAGGATGGTGATGCGATACCAGCGGAGCTGGTGGTGATGGCGGTCGGCATCCGCCCCAATTACAGCCTGGCCGAACAATCCGGCCTGTACTGCGATCGCGGCGTGGTGGTGAACGACTTTCTGCAGACCTTCGACCCGCGCGTGTATGCGGTGGGCGAGTGCGTCAGCCACCGTGGCGTCAGCTACGGGCTGGTGGCGCCGCTGTTCGACATGGCCAAGGTCGCGGCCAACCATCTGGCCAATTTCGGCATCGCCCGCTATGTGCCGGCGGCTACCTCGACCAAGCTCAAGGTTACCGGTATCGACGTGTTTTCGGCCGGTGATTTCATGGGCGGCGAGGGCTGCGAGGAGATCATGCTGTCCGACCCGATGGGCGGTGTGTACAAAAAGCTGATCGTGAAGGACGACAAGCTGGTGGGCGCCTGCCTGTATGGCGATACCGCCGATGGTGGCTGGTACTTCCGCCTGATCCGCGAAGGCCATGCCGTGCATGAAATCCGCGATCAGTTGATGCTGGGCGAGGGTGCCATCGGCGATACCGGTCATCAGGGTCAGAACCGCGCCATGGGCATGCCGGACGATGCCGAGGTGTGTGGCTGCAACGGCGTGTGCAAGGGCACCATCGTCAAGGCCATCCAGGAAAAGGGCCTATTCACCGTCGATGAGGTGAAAAAGCACACCAAGGCGGCCAGCTCGTGCGGCTCGTGCACCGGCCTCGTCGAGCAGATCCTGATCAACTGCGTCGGTGGTGCGGCCGATGTGAAGCCGAAATCGGAAAAGGCCATCTGCGGCTGCAGCGACATGACGCACGGCCAGCTGCGCCAAGCCATCCGCGACAAGCACCTCACCAGTCTGGCCGATACCTTCCGCGAGCTGGCGTGGCGCAGCCCGGATGGCTGTGCCAGTTGCCGGCCGGCGGTGAACTACTACCTGATCTCGACCTGGCCGGGAGAGGCGAAGGATGATCCGCAGTCGCGCTTCATCAACGAGCGGGTGCACGCCAACATCCAGAAAGACGGCACCTACTCGGTGGTGCCGCGCATGTGGGGCGGCGTCACCAACCCGTCCGAGCTGCGCCGCATTGCCGACGTGGCCGACAAGTATGAGATCCCGATGGTGAAGGTGACCGGCGGCCAACGTATCGACCTCTTGGGTGTGAAGAAAGAAGACCTGCCCAAGGTGTGGCAGGAGCTGGACATGCCATCCGGCCACGCCTACGGCAAGAGCTTGCGCACGGTGAAAACCTGTGTCGGCAGCGAGTTCTGCCGCTTCGGCACCCAGAATTCCACCCAGATGGGCATTGATCTGGAAAAAGACCTGTTCGGCATGTGGAGCCCGGCCAAGGTGAAGCTGGCGGTGTCCGGCTGTCCGCGCAACTGCGCCGAATCCGGCATCAAGGACGTGGGCATCATCGGTGTGGACTCGGGCTGGGAGCTGTATATCGGCGGCAACGGCGGCATCAAGACCGAGGTGGCCGAGTTTTTCTGCAAGGTGAAAACGCACGACGAGGTGATGGTGTACAGCGGCGCCTTCCTGCAGCTGTACCGCGAGGAGGCGTTCTATCTGGAGCGCACCGTGCATTACCTGCAGCGGGTGGGCATGGACTACATCAAGCAGCGCGTACTGCAAGACGACGTTGGCCGCGATGAACTGTATGCGCGGCTGAAGTTTGCGCTGTCGTTCGAACAGGACCCGTGGGCCGAACGTTACGCCGGTGGTGTGGCCCGCCACGAGTTTGCGCCGCTCACCGTTTAATACTCCGGCCCCGGCAGGTCGCCGGGGCGGCCTCTGCATAAAGGAAATTCGACATGACCGCATGGAAAGCCGTCTGCCAGCTGGCCGACATCCCCGCGCAGGGCGCCCGCGTGCTGAAGCGCGAAGGCAAGGTGGATATCGCCATCTTCCGCACCGTTGATGACCAGCTGTTTGCGCTGCATGACAGATGCCCGCACAAGGGTGGCCCGCTGTCGCAGGGCATCGTCTCCGGCCGCAGCGTGGCCTGCCCGCTGCATAACTGGCATATCGATCTGGCTACCGGCCAGGCTTGTGCGCCGGACGAAGGCTGCACCGGGCACATCGCCCTGAAGCAGGAAGCCGGTACCGTGTACCTGGCGCTGGATTGACACTGGCAAGCGGCAGCCAAGGTTGGCCGCAAGGAGATTTGATATGAGCGCGATAACGGGACAAGACAATACCGTCGCCTCCATCTGCTGCTATTGCGGCACCGGCTGCGGGGTGCGCGTTAGCCCGCAGGGCGATGGCACCATCACGGTCAGCGGCGATCCGCAGCATCCGGCCAATTTCGGCCGCCTGTGCAGCAAGGGGCGCACCTTGAGCGAGAGTGCCGGCCGGCCGTCGGCGCGGCTGTTGCGGCCAACGTTGCGTCTAGCCAAGGGTGAGCTGGCACAGCCGGTAAGCTGGGACAGCGCGCTGGATGCTGTCAGCAGCAAACTGGCCGCCACGATCGCCGAGCACGGGCCGGATGCGGTGGGATTTTATTTGTCCGGCCAGCTGCTGACCGAGGATTACTACCTGTTCAACAAGCTGGCGCGGGCGTTGGTCGGCACCAACAACATCGATACCAACTCGCGGCTGTGCATGTCCAGCGCAGTGACTGGCTACAAACGCACCCTCGGGGCCGATGCGCCGCCAGCTTGTTACGAGGATTTCGACCACGCCGGCTGCGTGTTCATTGCCGGTGCCAATATGGCTTACGCCCATCCGGTGCTGTTCCGCCGGCTGGAGGAGGCCAAGGCGGCCAACCCGGACATGAAGATCATCGTCGCCGACCCGCGCCGTACCGACACCGCCAGCATCGCCGACCTGTACCTGCCGGTGCTGCCGGGCACTGACGTGGCGCTGTTCCACGCCATGCTCAATGTGATGATCTGGGAAGAGCTGATCGACCGCGATTACATCGCGCAGCACACCGAAGGCTTTGCCGCATTGCGTGCGCGCTTGCGCGAATTCACCCCGCGCGCGGCCAGCGAGCTGTGCGGCGTGCACGAGGACGACATCGTCACTGCCGCACGCTGGTTCGCCCAAAGCCCGGCCACGCTGTCGTGCTACACCATGGGGCTGAACCAGTACAGCAACGGCAGCGACAAGAATGCAGCGCTGATCCACCTGCACCTAGCCACCGGCCATATCGGCAAGCCGGGGGCGGGACCATTTTCGCTGACCGGCCAGCCTAATGCCATGGGCGGGCGCGAGGTGGGCGGCCTGGCCACCATTTTGCCCGGGCACCGTGATCCGGCCGATGCCGCGCATCGTGCCGAAGTGGCGGCCTTGTGGGATGTGCCGGCCTTGCCGGCGCAGCCGGGGCTGTCGGCGGTAGAGCTGTTCGAGGCCGCCGCCGAAGGCAAGATCAAGGTGCTGTGGGTCGCCTGTACCGACCCCGCGCATTCACTGCCGGATCAGGCGTTGGTGCGCAAGGCGCTGGAAAAGGTGGACTGCGTGATCGTGCAGGAGGCATTTTTCGGCAGCCAGACATTACCGTTTGCCGACATCGTGCTGCCCGCCAGCACCTGGCCGGAGAAGGACGGCACCGTCACCAATAGCGAGCGCCGCATCAGCCGCGTGCGGGCCGCCGTGCCGGCACCGGGTGAGGCGCGCGACGACTGGCGTATTGTCTCGGCAGTCGCGCAAAGGTTGGCCGCAATCATCGCGCCGCAGCACGTAACCAAGTTTGCCTTTGCCGATGCCGCTGCGGTGTTTGCCGAACATGCCGCAACCACGGCAGGGCGGGATCTGGATTACAGCGCGCTCAGCTACACCATTCTCGATGAACAGGGCCCGCAGCAATGGCCGTTCGACGGCAAGGTTGGCCGCAGCCGACTGTACGCCGATGGCGTGTTTCCCACCACATCCGGCCGCGCGCAGTTTGTCGATATCGGCTGGCGGCCGGTCGCCGACAAGGTGTCGGCGCACTTTCCGATTCGCCTCACTACCGGCCGCCTGCGTGACCACTGGCACAGCATGAGCCGCACCGCGCTGGTGCCGGCGCTGACCCGCCACGTGGAAGAGCCGGCACTGGCCATGCACCCGCGCGATATGCAGCGCCACAAGTTGCAGGCCGGTGAGCTGGTGAAGGTGCGCAATAAACGCGGCACCATTTATCTGCCTGTGCAGCCCGACGACAGCCTGCGCGCTGGCGTAGCTTTCATCCCGATGCACTGGGGGAGCGCCGCGCTGGGCGGGCAGGGCATCAATGCGCTGACCAGCCGCGCGCTGGATCCGCAATCGAAACAGCCGGAGCTGAAGCTGGCGGCGGTCAGCGTGGAACCGGCCAGGCTGCCGTGGCGGGCCACCTTGCTCGTGTGTGGCGATGTCCACACCTTGCGGCCAACCCTGGATGCCCTGCGCGCCGAGTTTGCCTATGCGGTGGCGGTGCCAGTGAGTCTGGATGGCCACGAACACTTGCGCGTGCGCTTGGCCGCCGCGACCGCGCCTGACGCCGCCTTGCTGGCGACGCTCGCCACTATCCTGCAACCCGCCGGTGCAACGTTGGCCGCCTTCGATGACAGTGCCCGCGGCATCGTGCGCCGTGTCTGGCTGCATGGCCGCCAGATTGTCGGCTTTGTGCTGGCGGGCGACTTGCGCGCTGATGAGGCCTTGTGTCGCTGGCTGGATGGCGGCGCAGCCCCGGCCGCGCTGGCGGCCTTGCTGCTGGGGCAGGCGGGCGGGCAGGCGGTGCGGGCGCGGGTGGTCTGCGCCTGCGAGGGTGTGCGCGAGGATGCGATACAGGCGGCGATTGTGGCGGGGGCGGATGTCGAGGGGCTGAAGCGGGCGCTGCGTTGCGGCACCGGCTGTGGTTCCTGCCTGTCCGAGCTCAAGCGGCTATGTAGTGCATGATTGTTATATGGCTATTTGGTTATAAAAAAACGGTCTGGCAGAACTTATGGATTGCAGTAGAGTGCCAATCTTGCCGAGGTTGGCCGCATGAAAGGACAGAACATGAACGGAAAAGTATGGCTGGTAGGAGCAGGCCCGGGGGATGCCGAGTTGCTGACCCTGAAGGCGTTGCGCGTGATCCAGTCCTGTGATGTCTGGCTGGTGGACGACCTGGTTGGCCGCGAGGTGCTGGATTTTGCCAAGCCCGGCACACGTATTGTGCATGTCGGCAAGCGCGGCGGCTGTAAATCGACACCGCAGGCGTTCATCCTGCGCCTGATGGCGCGCTATGCGCGGCAGGGCCGGCAAGTGGCGCGACTGAAGGGTGGCGACCCGTTTATTTTTGGCCGTGGCGGCGAAGAGTGGGCGTGGCTGGCCGAGCGCGGCGTCGCAGTCGAAGCAGTCAACGGCATTACGGCGGCTTTCGCTGCGGGTGCTGATCTGGGTCTGCCGCTGACCCATCGTGGCGTTGCACGCGGCGTGGCACTGGTTACCGCGCACACCCAGGATGGCAGCCGGCCGGACTGGCTGTCGCTGGCGCAATCCGGCCTGACGGTGGTCTGTTATATGGGCATGGCCAGCCTGCCGGAGCTGATTGCCGATTTGCGCGCAGCCGGTTTTGCGGCCAACCTGCCGGTTGCCGTGGTGCATAGAGCCGGCTGTAATGACCAGCGCCATCTGGTGTCGTCCCTGCAGCGTCTGCAACAGGACGTTATCCAAAGCGGCCTTGCCAGCCCGGCCGTCATCATTCTGGGTGAGGTCGTCAGCCATGCGATGGCGGTGATGCCTTCGCAGGAGCCGGGTCAGCAACACTCGGCCTGAGTTTGCCCGCCAATCAAAAACAAACCCGCCAGATGGCGGGTTTGTTTTTGGGAGCGAGAAGGCTTAGCTGGCGTTGGCTGTCAGCATTTCGCTGGCGTGCTCGCGAGTGGTCTGGGTGATGTCTTCGCCACCCAGCATGCGTGCGATTTCGAGAATGCGTGCCTCGCTATCCAGCGGCTGGATGCGGCTGATGGTGGCGCTGCCTTCGCGGCGCTTGCTGACTTGCCAGTGCTGGCGCGCGCAGGAAGCCACCTGGGGCAGGTGAGTCACGCACAAGACCTGATAACGTTCGCCCAGTTGACGCAGCAGCTTGCCGACCACCTCTGCCACGCGCCCGCCGATGCCGACATCGACCTCGTCAAAGATCAGCGTCGGCACGCTGGCGACCTGGCTGATGACAACCTGCATGGCGAGGCTGATGCGCGACAGCTCACCGCCCGAGGCTACCTTGGCCAGCGGGCGCAGCGTGCTACCCTGGTTGGCCGCAACCAGATATTCGATAGATTCGAGGCCGTGTGCGCCTGGCTCGGCCAGGGCCGACAACTCGATGGCAAAGCGGGCGCCTTCCATCGCCAGTCGCTGCATCTCGCTGGCGATGCGCTTGCCCAGCTCGCTGGCAGCCTGACGACGTTTGGCAGACAAAGACTCGGCGAGGGCGCGGTAACGCGCCTGGGCGGCAGACTCGGCTACGGCCAGCTGCTCCTGATCGCTGGCGGCCTCGATGGCGGCCAGTTGCTGTTGCCAGTCTTCGAGTTTGCGCGGCAGCTCTTCCGGCTGGCAGCGGTATTTGCGAGCGGCACGCATCAGCTGCTCGATACGGCTTTCAACTTGTTGCAACAGCGCCGGGTCGGCATCGTCATCACCATAGCCGCGCAGGCTGTAGATGACTTCGCGCAGCTCGGCCTCGACCGAATCCAGCAGCGCATGCGACTCGGCAAGGCGGGTGTCGAGGCCGGACAGCTTGCCCAGCCGGTTCTGCACCTGCGCCAGGATGCTCAGGCAGCTGCCATCCATCTCGGACAGGGCTTCGACGGCAAACTCGGCAGCCTGGGCCAGTTCGGTGGCGTTTGCCAACCGCGAATGTTGCTGGTTCAGCTGTGCCCATTCATCGGCCTGCACACCCAGCTCCTGCAGCTCGTTGATCTGCCAGTTCAGCCGCTCGCGCTCGATTTCCGATTCGCGCAGCAGCCGTTCGGCGTCTTCACGTTTTTTGCGCGCGCCTTGCCATTGCTGCCAGGCATCGCGCACATCTGCGGCCAACTGTCGGGCACCGGCGTAGGCATCCAGCAGCTGGCGCTGGGATTCGCTGCGCACCAGTGACTGATGTGCATGTTGGCCGTGAATGTCGACGAGGAAGTCGCCCAGCAGCTTGAGCTGGCTTTGTGTCGCCTGCTGGCCGTTGATGAAGCTGCGCGAGCGGCCGCTGCGGTCTATTACGCGGCGTACCAGCAGCTCGGCCTCGTCAATGGCAAAGGCCTCATCCTGTAGCCAGGCACGGATGTCGGGGTTCTGTGACAGGTCAAATTGCGCCGATAGTTCGGCACGTTCGGCACCTTCGCGAATCATGCTGTTTTCGGCACGATCGCCCATCAGGAGACCCAGTGCATCCAGGATGATGGATTTGCCGGCACCAGTTTCGCCGGTCAGTACGGTAAAGCCCTGCTGAAATTCGAGATCCAGCTGGTCGACGATGACAAAATTGCGGATGCTGAGTGAGAGGAGCATGGTGTCAGAGCAGGCGTTCGCCCCAGTGCAGTTTGTGACGCAGGGTGTCGTAGTAGTTGTAGCTGAGCGGGTGCAGCAGTTTCAGCGTATTGCGGTAGCTGCGAATGACGACCCGATCCATTTCCATCAGATTGCAATGTGACTGACCGTCAAAATGCACGCGCGTATCAAGGCCCTTGGTCAGCATGAACTCGACTTCGCAGCTGTCGCTGACTGCGATCGGGCGGTTGTTGAGTGACTGCGGGCAGATCGGCACCAGCGTGATTGCTTGCAGTGACGGGTGCAGAATAGGGCCGCCGGAAGCCAGCGAGTAGGCAGTCGAGCCGGTTGGCGTGCTGACAATCAGGCCATCCGAGCGCTGGCTGTAGACAAACTGGTTGTCGATAAAGACTTCGAATTCGATCATCGAGCCCAGTGCACCGCGGCTGATGACCACATCGTTGAGCGCCAGCGCGCTGGTGATTTCCGCATCTTCGCGAATCACCGAGGCTTGCAGCAGATTGCGCTCCTCCGGCACAAACTGGCCGGCCAGAATCTGGTCGACCGAGCTGATCATCTCGTGCAGCGGGATATCGGTCATGAAGCCAAGTCGGCCCTGGTTGACGCCAACCAGTGGCACGCGATAAGGCGCCAGCATGCGGGCGACCGACAGCATGGTGCCATCACCGCCCAGAACGATGACGAGGTCGGCCAGTTTGCCGAGGTCTTCGCGCTCGACAATGGTGAAGTCGGCAGGGCAGGTGGCGCCAGACAAGCTCTCGCTGTCGACAAGGATGCGCGCGCCGCGCTTGCACAGGTGCGCGGCCAGGCCCAGCAGGGATTCGACAATCTGCACCTTGCCCGGGCGGGCAACCAGGCCGATGGCGTTAAAAAGAAGTTTCGACATTTTTATTGATCTGGAGTGTCTCTGTCCTTGAACGGCAAGGCCTTGAGATAGAAGCGAATCAGTTCTGCCAGCGAGGTGACACCAAGCTTGTTGAACAGGTTGGCGCGGTGTGCCTCGATGGTGCGCGGAGATACGTCAAGCATCTTGGCGATCTCCTTGCTGGACAAGCCATCGGCAACCAGCTGCAGGATGCCCATCTCGCGTTCGGTAATTTTTTCGAGTTTCAGCCTGACGTCGGCGGTTTCAGCTTCGTGCTGTTGTAGTTCGATACTTTTCTTGATGGCTTTACGCAAGCTCTCAAGCAGTCTGTCACGGTCTATCGGCTTGGTCAGGAAGTCGACCGCGCCACCGCGAAAAGCACGGGTGCACTGCTCTAGATCACCGTGGCCGGTGATGAAAATGATGGGCAGGCGATTTTCCTTGATACTCAGGATGTCCTGCAATGCCAGACCGCTGATGTCCGGCATGCGGATATCAAGCACGAGACAGCCGATTTCGCCTGGCTGGTAGGTTTCCAGAAAACTGTTGGCATGGTCGAAAGTGCGTACATGCAGGCCTTGAGTGCCGATCAGCAGGGCCAGTGCATCACGCACCCCCGGATCGTCATCAACCACGTACACGGTTGGGTTCATCGACGTCATGCATTCTCCTCGTGATTATCATCGGCTTCGTCACGCAGCGCCGGCAAGGTTATGGCAAATTCAGCACCCCCTGTTTCGAGGTTGCGCGCTGACAGCCGGCCGCCAATGCTTTCGACGATAGTCTGGCTGATGGTCAGCCCCAAACCCATGCCGTCACTTTTCGAGCTGTAAAACGGGTCGAAAACGTGAGGCAGCACATTTTCAGGCATGCCGGGGCCGTTGTCACGAATCCCGATGCGAATATGGCGGCCACGTTGTTCGGTGTAGGCAAAGATACGGTTCAACTGTTTGCGAGGTTGCTGTTGCATGGCATCCATCGCGTTCTTGATCAGGTTGATGACAACTTGTTCAAGCTGGATGTTGTCACCGCGAACCAGCGGCAATAACTTGCCAAGATCGGTGGTCAGCTCGATCTGGCGGCTGTCCAGCTCGTTTTGTACCAGGGCAATCGAGCCAGTCAGTAGCTCGTTGATATCCAGTGGTGCCAGCACAGGCTGCTTGCGACTGGCTAGTTCGCGTAGTCGGCGGATGATCTTGCCGGCACGATTGGCCTGTTTGACGGATGAGGATAGCGAGATGCGCAGCAGTACCGGGTCCGGGTTGACATCATCCAGCATGGCAAGGCACGCCTCGTTGTAGCTCATGATTGCCGACAGCGGCTGATTGATCTCGTGAGCAACACCGGAAGACATCTCGCCCAAGGTGTTGATGCGGGCAATGCGCGCCAGCTCGTCCTGATGCTTTTGCAGCTGCTCTTGCAGTTTGTGGATTTCGGCATCACTGCCTTTGCGCACATTGGCCAGCTGGCGGAAGCTGAAAACATAACCGCGCAAGGTCGGGTCGCTATCATTAGGCAAGAGGCTGAATTCACCTTCAATGTCATGACGCATGCCCGAGGCATCGATCAGGAATGACCTGGGTGGGAAGATGGCCGGCTTGCGCTGCTCGGCCATTGCATTGATCAGACTGATACGACGTTCGTCTTGCATGTAGAACAGGCCGAAATCCAGGCCGGCACTGAGTTTGCCGATCAGACGGTCGTCGCCGCTCAGTGCAATGGCGACATCGTTGGCATACCTGATCTGCATGCGCTCGGAAAACACCAATACGGCACTGGGCAGGCTCTGCAAGGCATGCCTGCTAAGTATGTCGGCATTGGTGCGCGGCAAGACTTTCGGCCGGGCCTGAGCGCTACGGGTGTTGAATAATGCGATGAACAAACTCAGGCAGGCTAGGCCGACAAAGAAGAAGAAGACCAGCAGTTCCAGAGGGCTGAGTTTATGAGGGTGCAGTGTTACGGTATAGGGCAGCTCAAGTGGCAGCTGCTTGCCCGAAATCAGTGCTTCTGTACCTTTCTTGGCCTGATAGGCAGCCGGGTGAATGGCCAGTTCGGCCAGCTCTGCGTTGACGTTGATGAGCTGGGAAGCATCGACAAAGACAATAGCCAGCCCGGATTTGTCTGTTGCGCGCAGATAGGCAACGCCCGGAGAGTTGTCCTGCAGCGAAAACGGTCGGCTACGGAAGACCTTGCCCGGCGACTGCCAGGCTTTTAATGCGGCATCACCCAAGAAAGGGTCGGACAATACATCAAGACCACTCAAATCTTGCAAGCGGCTGCCGTTTGCCGTCGGATAAAGTGACAGCAAAGGTAAATACTGATTTCGCGCCGGTGCCGGTACCCACGAGCCATTGCCGATCCAGGTGGCCGAAGACCAGTCGCGATAATCGCGGATCAGGAAGGGCTGCCGATTCTGGTAGCTTAGCCGCGTTTCCAGCTGTTCGCGCTCTGCCAGCGGGATGGCCTGCTGGAAGCCGGCAGCGACAATGGCAGGGGAGTACAGCTTGTGGAATGAACCGACATCCAGATCGATAAAGAGACGGTTGGACCCCTGATCGCTCAGAGCCTGTAGCAACAACTGAACCAGACTGAGTTCACGATGCAGTGATGATTCGGCCTGAATGATCTGGTCTTCGAATACGACTTCCTCGTGTTGCTCGATCATGGCCAGCAAGGCAAAGGTAAATGCCGTTGCGGCCAACCAATATATCAGCTTGCGACCAAGACCGCGGCGGGAAAACGGATGACGAGGCGGGGTCATTCAGTTGCGCTCGGCGAATGCATTCGTGTCGGGTCCTGGTTGCGGGCTGATTGACTATGACTTAGGGCAGGGAGGCAATGCAGTTGGCGAGTACTGCAAACAGTGCATCCGTATCGACGTCAGTGATGTAGTTCACATTGGGCTTGCGGCCGGTAGTGCCCCACCAGTCGACCGGGGATGCGCCGATTGTCAGCTCGCTTGATTGCTCAACGGCAACAAATACCCGTTTGCCCGAGAAAATCTCAGGCTTGAGTACATATGCAATGACGGCCGGGTCGTGAATTGGAATGGATTGATCGCCAAAGCGCTCGAATTCGAATCTCACCGGCGTGGTCATCAAATCTGCTGCCAAGGTACCGCAACGATTAGGCAGGTTGCGGAACAAGGCTGCGCGCGATGGGGTGGCCATGACCTTGTGGGTGACGTCCAGAGGCAGCAGGGTAATCGGTGCGCCGCAGCCAAGAACGGTTGCCGCCGAGTCCGGGTCAACATGGAAGTTGAACTCGGCAGACGGGGTGATGTTGCCGCCTTCAAAGTAGGCCCCGCCCATGATTACAATTTCGCGGACACGCATGATAATATCCGGCGCCTTGACAACAGCCATGGCCAGATTGGTCAACGGACCCAGCATGCAAAGCGTAACGCTGTGCTCCGGGCGTTCACGCAAGGTCTTGACGATGAAGTCGACAGCATGTTCGTCCTGAACCGGGGTGATCGGGTCGTGCAGTGGTGCGCCATCAAGGCCTGACTTGCCACACAGATGTTCTGCGGTTACCAGTTCGCGCAAAAGGGGGCGGCTGCAACCGGCGAAAACCGGCACGTCATGGCGGCCAGCCCAGTCACAAATGATACGTGCGTTACGGGTGGTCAGTGGCAGCGGCACATTGCCGGCAACAGTGGTAATGCCGGCAACTTCCATGGATGCCGAGCCCAGTGCCGAAAGAATGGCGACTGCGTCGTCCTGGCCCGGGTCGGTATCGATAATGATCGTGTGTTTAGTCATGAATCTTGTGTCTTTCTTTTCAAGCCGGAAGATTTACCAACTCAACTTTAAAAGTCAATAGCAGCCTGCATTTCGATAGTGAATTGGAACAGAGAATGAAAATTGCATTAGCCCCAATGGAAGGCCTCGTCGATGACGCGATGCGCTCCGTACTAACGAGTATTGGTGGTATTGATTGGTGCGTAACGGAATTTATTCGTGTAACCAACTCTCTCTTGCCGGTTAAAACGTTCCATCGTTTGGCTCCCGAATTGCTTAATGGTTCACGCACGACAACCGGTACGCAGGTGCGGTTGCAACTGTTGGGCTCGGATGCCGATTGGCTGGCTGAAAATGCGGTGCGTGCCTGTGAGCTGGGCGCACCGGTAATCGACCTGAATTTTGGCTGTCCGGCACCAACGGTCAACAGGCACCGTGGCGGTGCCGTATTGCTGAAAGAGCCCGAGACCTTGTTCAGCATAGTCAATAAAGTCCGGCAAGCGGTGCCGGCTGATATTCCGGTTACTGCAAAAATGAGGCTCGGCTACGAAAATACGGATTTGACACTGGAGTGCGCTCGCGCACTGTCGGACGCAGGCGCACATGAGCTCGTTGTTCATGCGCGCACCAAAGTTGAGGGCTATAGACCTCCAGCGCACTGGGAGTGGTTTCCACGCATCAAGGAAGTCATTTCCATCCCCTTGATTGCCAATGGCGAGGTCTGGACGTTAGAAGACTACATTGCATTGCGCGAGATTGGTCAGTGTGACGACGTGATGATTGGGCGCGGCCTGATTGCCGCGCCTGATCTGGCCATGCGTATCAAACAGTACCTGAACAATCAGGACGCGCAGCCTCTGGCGAGCTGGCAAGTTACGATGGTCCATGTCAATGAGCTTTTCAATCAATGCCTTCGTCACCCGGATGCGGGCAACTACGCCTGTAGTCGCGTAAAGCAATGGGTGAACTTATTGCGCAGAACGTACCCAGAGGCGTCTGATTTTTTCAGTATTATCAAGACGATAAAAGACGAATCAATGCTTAAGGCTCAGCTGGATGCTCATATCGCAAGGGACTAGGTGTTTTTACGAATAGTCTGTTAGCAGGCTCGGAACTATCATTAACCCAAGCTTTGATATGGAATGGCGTTCCTGATCTGAAGCGTGCGGGCAAAGCCTGCGCTTAAAACCTCCAGACATCTGTGACTGATGCTGGAGGTTCTTTTTTGCCCGCATGCTTGATGTCACATAATGTTTATTATGTCAAATTTAATGCCTGAAAAGGCTGACTTCAGCCCCTTCTCCAGCTACAAACCCCATTTCTTCAGCGCCTCACCATCACTAAGCTTTGCATCAACCCAGTGACTACTATCATCAGCAAGGATTTCTTTCTTCCAGAAAGGCGCTTCCGTCTTCAGATAGTCCATCAGGAATTCGGCCGCAGCGAATGCAGCCTTGCGATGTGCCGATGCAACCATCACCATTACAATGGGCTCGCCAGCGGCTAACTCGCCAACACGATGAATGACTCGGACAGCTGATACAGGCCAACGTTGCTGCATATCTACAGCAATCCGGCGGATCTCGTTTTCGGTGACGCCCGGAAAGTGCTCGAGAAATAATGCCCGCAACGGAATTGCATGATCATTGGCGCGGACCACGCCCTGGAATGTCACCGTGGCGCCGGCATCATTTGCCTCTTGGCGAAGCTGCAACTCTTCTGCAGCAAGATCATAGCGTTCGGTCTGAATCCGGATATGACAAATCATGCTAGCCCCCGGTCACTGGCGGTAAAATCGCGACTTCTGCCTTGTCTTCAATGACCGCGTCCAACTTCGAGATTTGCTGGTTGATTGCCAGCCGGAATACCTTTCCTTCAGCCAATGATTCACTCCAGCTAGTGCTACGGCTACGCAGCTGTGCCAGTAAGTCGTGGCCACTGCCGCCGTGCCAGTCAATTTCAATGTCCGTGCAAGCCAGATCGTCTTTCAGTCGGCCAAAAAAAATCACACGTACTGCCACTATCGGTTCTCCCTGATCCAGTCGGCGATGCAATCAGCAATGCCGTGGATATTATCGAGTTGTATGCTGGGGACGCCCAGATTTGCTTCAGCCAAGCTATCCCTTGCCTGCAGAAAAATGCCACTACATTCCGGATGCAACATCGGCTTGCCAACACTTTGCCGAAATACCTCTATCTTCGGAATGTCCAGCCATTTCTGTCCTTCGAATATGACAAGATCAACAGGCTGTAACAGTCGGAGCTGGTCGTCAAGATCCGGTGCTTTGGCATGGTTGGTTGTGATACTACTTTTGCCATCCGATATCAGCATGACCTGGCTGGCACCAGCGCGAGAGTGCCGCCAGCTATCCTTTCCCGGTGTGTCATGTTCAATCTGGTGGTGGCTATGCTTGACGACAGAAATACAAAAGCCCTTGTTTTGCAACAAGGGCAAGATCGCTTCGATCAGCGTCGTTTTACCGCAGCCAGACCAGCCAACAATACCAAGTACTAATTGCTGTCTTTTCACAAGCAAAGATCCTGCCTTGATGTAAGGTTGGCCGCAGCGATTCAGCCACGGAATGTGGCGGGCGCTCCGGTTACGGCGCCCATGACTGCGGCCTGCAAATCCTCTGAAACCAGCATGGCTGCATTCCAGGTCGCGACGTAGTTTAACCCATCGGCAACACTATGATCGCGGCTGTAGTTGAGAATTTCCTTGGTACCTCGGATGGCCAGTGGCGACTTGGCAGCAATTGCAGTAGCACAAGCCTGCACATGAGCAAGCATCGCGTCCCTGCTTTCGAATGCGCGATTGAGCAAATGGTTGGCCGCCGCCTGCTCTGCCGTCAGCTCGATAGCGGTGAATGCCATCTCGCGGGCATTGCCCTCGCCTACTATTCTGGCCAGTCTTTGCAACGTGCCGACATCGGCAACCATGCCGACATCTACTTCCTTGATGCAGAAACGGGCATCGACGCTGGCATAGCGCATGTCCGCAGCAAGAATGATGTCAAGTGCACCGCCGACGCATGCGCCGTGAATGGCAGCAATAACCGGCTTGCTGCATGCCTCTAGACTCGACACGCTGTCTTGCAAAGCCAGAATCAGCCTGCGCAGTTTTTCACGTTTGCGTGCTTCGCAAGCATCCTCAATCTGTGCTTGCACATTCATGAGCATCTGCAAATCAATGCCGGCGCAGAAGTGTTTGCCATTGCCTTGCAGGATAACGACCCGTACAACCGGGTTATCACTGCAGTGCTCCATGACGAGGCGCAACTCCTGCCACATTGTTTCGTTGAGCGAGTTCGCCTTGTCAGGCCGGTTCAGCGTGACAGTTGCGATATGATCTTCAATTGTCAAAAGCAGGGTATCGAAGATCATTTTGCTGCCTCCGGCCGCTTCTTCGGCACCCATGCCCAAACCATTTCACAGGCAATCGGCGACTCACCGCTTTCATCCACCACGTTGACATTGACCAGCACATCACCCTTGTCTTCGCTGAACATGCGCGCAATCTGGCTGGGCTCCAGCGTGGCAGTAGCTCGCATATTGCCTTGGGCGCGCTTGAGATAGCTGACCTTCATCGACTTCAACAGCATCAATTTGTCATCGGGGACGTTCATGCCCACTACAAAGCCGGTTGCCGTCTCGGCCAGCAGTGCCATCGCGGCTGCGTGAATACCCTTGATATGGTTCTGAACCTTGCGCTGATTGACAATGCTGACCACCATGCGCTCGCGGCCAACCTCTTCAAAGCGCAGTCCCGCGGTGCCGAGAAAAGGTACAAAGCGCGAGAAAAGTTTGGTAATTGCCCACTGGCGCAAGCTGGCAGGCAGTTTGTCGGTTTTTTCAACCATGCGGCACATGGCATTTTTCTTTTGAGTCATCTTGTTCTCTCGTGTTGGTAAAACGTTTTGTTTTTTATCGGGCTGCGATACCTAGCAGATCCCGGATTTGCTGCTTGCATAACGACATGGCTTGCTCGTCAAAGCGGGCAAGCTGCAAGGCACCTTGCATGGCAGCTGAAATCAGGCTACCCATTGCCAGCGGGTTGCCGGCGTAGTGCATGCTGCCCTGCTCTTTTCCTTGCTCGACGATCTGCACAGCCCAGCTGCGCATCAAGGCCACAAAGCGGTGGGTAGCTGTTTGCATTTCTTCCGGCAACGTTGCCAGCTCGGCAGACAGTATCCCGCTCGGGCAAATCTGTCCGTGCCCGTAGTAGCGATCAGCCAGCTCCAGATAACGCTCCAGTTGTTCTGCGGCGCTCAGGCCGGCATGCGACTGCATATAGCGCTCGAAGCGTCGGCAATAACGTTCGATCAGCGCGACACCCAGATCGGTTTTCTTCGGAAAATGGTAATGAATGGCGGCATTGCGCACGCCCAGCTCGGCACTGATGTGCTGATAACTGAAGGCATTGAAGCCTCGCCCCAGCATGAGTGCTTCAGCCAGATCGAGAATCCTTTTGCGGGTATCGGTGGTGCGGGAATCGGTTTCTGCTTTCATGAATCGACTCTACTTACCGGTTAGTAAGGTGTCAATGATGTCGCATGCTGTTGAGGCTTAGGCATATCGGTTATGATGGCCTCAACTTGGCTCACAGAACTTGAACTCCGATGAAATTGAAATTCAGCAAGATGCATGGTTTGGGCAATGATTTTGTGGTGATTGACGGGATTCGCCAGACAGTCACCCTCAGCACGACCCGACTGAAACAACTGGGTGATCGCCATATGGGCATCGGCTTTGACCAGCTATTGCTGGTAGAGGCACCTCACTCTGCTGATAACGATTTCCGCTATCGCATCTTCAATAACGATGGCAGCGAGGTGGAGCAATGCGGCAATGGCGCGCGCTGCTTCGTCAAATTCGTGACCGAACAGAAACTTACCAACAAGTCGTCTATCCGTGTCGAAACCGCCAAGGGCGTGATCGTGCCCGAGTATCGTCAGGACGGCACCATCACTGTAGACATGGGCGTACCGCGCTTCAAGCCGCTGGAAATCCCATTCCTTGCCGAGGGCGATGCCATTACTCACCCGCTGTCGCTGAGTGATGTCGACCTCGATGTTTCGGTGGTTTCGATGGGTAATCCGCATGCCGTGACGGTAGTCGAGGATGTCGAGCTGGCTCCAGTTGCTCAGTGGGGCCCTCAGGTCGAATCGCATGCCCGCTTCCCGGAAAAGGTGAACGCCGGCTTCATGCAAATTGTTGCGCGTGATGAAGTCCGTCTGCGGGTTTATGAACGCGGTGCCGGCGAGACACTGGCCTGCGGGACCGGCGCGTGTGCTGCCGTCGTTGCCGGTATTCGCCGCGGCGCACTGGGTAACAAGGTTCGCGTTCATACCCGTGGCGGCGAATTGCAGATCGAATGGCATGGTGAGGGTCATCCGGTAAAAATGACCGGCCCCGCCGTTACTGTCTTTAGCGGTGAAGTTGAACTGTAACTCTGCCGTACACAGTGATGAGGAGGAATAATGCTGCCAGAAGACGTGCTGTCCTTTCTTGATCAACATCCGGATTTTCTCGAGCAAAACGCTGCCCGTTTTGGCCTGAAACCCAGCCACGACCGCATCGTGTCATTTGCCGAACGCCAGATGCTGGATTTACGTGACCAGAACCGGCAGCTGGAAGTCCGACTGCAGCAAATGCTGCAGTTCGGCGAGCTGAATGACAAGATCGTGACCCGCTGCCATGCATTGTCGCTGGGCTTGCTCAAGTCTGGCAGCGTCGAAGAGGCGGTGCAGGCTACGCATGACTTGCTGAAGGCGCAGTTTGGTCTTGATCGTTCCACCATCCGTTTATGGCATCCATCTCGCAAGGACTGCGCAGACTACTGCAGCCGCAAGGAGATTCAGCAACTGGCACAGAATCAGGCGCAGCCTTATTGTGGCCCCTATATCAATGATGAAATGCTGGCCTGGCTGCCCGGCCAGCCGGTATTGCAGTCCTTCGCCAGCGTCGCATTGCGGGTCGATGGTGTGGCGTTCGGCGTGTTGTTGATTGGTAGCGATGATGCCGAGCGCTTCACCCGCGACATGCAGACACAGTATCTCGCACAGATCGGCGAGCTGATTTCGGCTCGTATTGGCGCGCTGCTGGCTCAGGCATGATCTTGTCTTTCGGCAGTCTGCTGATCCTGCTTCCGCTATTGATCTATTTTCTGCATGTCTTGTGGCGGATAGTCGCGTGCGACAGCCTGCTTGTCGCCTTGTCGGCATGTTTTGCCTATCTGATAGCCGCGACCCTGTTTCGCGGCTATTTGCCTACCCTGCCGCTGGTGCCGGTGTGGTTGCCATTCTTGTATGCCTACTTGTGGCTAAGCATTACCGCACTGCTGGTTTTTGCGGTGAGTGGCAAGGTTGGCCGCAAAGGTGTGGGATTTGTCGGGCTTTCTCGCAAGATGGGCTGTTACCTGAGCAGCCATCTTGTGCTGGTGGCTGGCGTCATGCTGCTGAATCCGCTGCTTACCGACCGCCCCTTGCAGGCATTCATGACCCTGCCGCCATTTGTTGCAGTTGCTGCTTATGTGCAGTACCAGCTGTTCTGCAGTCTGGCTGATGAAAAAGCGCGGCTGCCTTGGTGGCTGATCGTATTCAGCATGATCACCATGCCGCTGGCGCTGGCCTGGACGGCCGAAGTGCTGGTGCCGTTACTGCTCAGACACCTTTGACTTAAAGCTTGCGGCCAAGGTGCGGCGCGATGCCTCGCAAGGTTTCTTGTAGCATTGCCAGTGCCGGTAAGCTGAGGGCATGTGGCAAGGTCGACTGTGAGCTGGCGTGCAACAAGAGCCCATCCGCACCCGCCGCCATACCGGCCAAGGCAAGGTTGGCCGCAATATCGGCCGTCACTGCCGGCGAGCACGGGGCCAGCAAGACTGGCAGATGGCTCTCGCGCTTGAGTAAGGGGATCTCGCTGATAGCAGCCAAGCCACGCTCGGCACTTTCGGTCTGCTCGCCCTGCTCGCACAAGATGATGCGGTGATTGCCGCCAATCGCGACATGTTCAGCCGCCATCAGCCATTCAGCCGGTGTCGCACGTGGCGGCCTCGCCAGCACCACCGGCTTGTTGATGCGGCCAACTTCCTTCAGCAAGACAACATCACTGGCCGAGCGGCCTGCCAGCAGGATGGCATCGGGATCTGCCTCGAGATAGGTGTCGAGCAAACGGACATCCTGCAATGGCGACAGCCATGACAAGCCCGCATTACGTGCTGTGCTGGCCAGTTTTTCCAGCGCCAATAATCCGCTGCCCGACTTTCCATAGGGGTTGTCATTCAGCAAGAAACTGTCGGCAATCAGCCCTGCGCAACCCTGCTGGCTGGCAAAGCCGGCGATGGTTTCAAGATCAGACTCGTTTGGTGTGGCGGCCAACATCAGCTGCCACTGTGCAGTGCCAAATACGGTACGACCAATTCTGACTTCACTGTTTTCACGCTGAAACTCGCGCGAGACCAGCCGATAGCCGTCGAGCACACGTAGTACCCGATCCACCCCTGGCAAACCATCAAACAGACTGGTCTGCAGCAGGCGTTCATCACCGATTACCCCGATCAGCGTGCGCTCGATGCCGCGCGAGACATGGCTTTGCAGGCCTAACGCAGCAATACTGGCGAGTACGCCATCCAGCGCGGCTTCGTCACTGTGGGGTTTCAGGATGATGATCATCGTGTGCTCCGTCGCTGCCTTAAACCTGGTCGTGAGACAGCCATTTATTGACCGTGCGCGGCTGATGGTTTTCCAGTGCCAGCAACAGGCTGTCGACATTGTTGGCCACAACGAACAGCTCAAGATTGCCCGGTGCAACAAAGCCCTCTTTCACGCCATGCTCGACCATGGCCAGCAAAGGATCAAAGAAGCCATCCACATTCAGCAGGCCGATAGGCTTGTTGTGAACCGACAGCTGAGCCCAGGTCAGCATCTCGAAAAACTCATCATAGGTGCCAAAGCCGCCTGGCAAGGTGATGAAAGCACCGGACAGGTCTTCCATCAGCGCCTTGCGTTCGTGCATGGTGCGCGTGACGTGCAGCTCCGACAGGCCCTCGTGAGCGACTTCACGTGCTTTCAGAAACTCGGGAATCACGCCGATGACACGACCGCCACCAGCCAGCACGGCATCGGCAGTGGTGCCCATCAGGCCGATATTGCCACCACCATAAACAAGGGTGATATCTCTTGCTGCCAAGGTAGTACCCAAGGCAAAAGCTGCTGCGGTATACGCAGGGTTGGCGCCACTGTTGGAGCCACAAAACAGACATACTGACTGAATGCTCATACGGGAATCTCGTTTGGGTAGCGTGGCCGCTTACAGCACGGCTTGCGGATAGGCGCCTAGCACCTTGACGAAGGCTGTGCGCTCTTTCAGCGCCAGCAGCGCCTTGGCAACATGTGCGTCGTCGGCATGCCCTTCCACATCAATAAAGAAGACATAGTCCCACAGACCGGCGCGTGATGGACGAGATTCGAACTTGCTCATCGATACGCCATTGTCGGCCAGCGGGGCCAGCAGGTAATGCACGGCACCAGGACGGTTTGGCGCGGAGACAATCAGCGACGTCTTGTCCTGGCCGGTAACGCCAACGCTCTGGTGACCCAGCACCAGGAAGCGGGTGGTATTGTTCGGCTCGTCTTCGATGTTTTCCGCCAGCTTCAGCAGGCTGTAGCGTTCGGCGGCTGCCTGGCCGGCAATAGCGGCGCAGTCCTTGTCCTCTGCGGCCAACCTTGCGGCTTCGGCATTGCTGGCAACGGAGACACGCTCGACATTGGCCGGCAGGTTCTTGTTCAGCCACTCGTGACATTGCGCCAGCGCCTGGGCGTGCGCATAAACACGGCGAATGCCGTCAAAACTCGGCTCTTGCCGCAGCAGGTGATGGTGAATGCGCAGCACGACTTCGCCACAGACTTTCAGTGGCGAGCTGACCATCAGGTCCAGCGTGCGGCCAACGGCGCCCTCGGTCGAGTTCTCCACCGGTGCCACCACGTAATCGAGTGTGCGCGATTCAACCAGGCGGAAGGCCTCGTCTATCGAGCTGCACGCCACGGTGCGGGCAGCATGGCCAAAGTGCTTGCGAGTGGCCAGCTGGCTGAAAGTCCCTTCCGGGCCGAGATAGGCGATCGACAGCGGTTTTTCCAGCGCGAGGCACTCCGACATCACTTCACGGAACAAACGCGCTACGGACTCGCCGGGCAAAGGGCCGGGATTCAGTTCCTTGATGCGGCGCAGCACCTGGGCTTCGCGTTCCGGGCGATAAATGATGCCGCCACCCTTGATTTCGCCAATCTCGCGCGCATGTTGCGCACGCTGATTCAGCAGCTTGAGAATTTCGACGTCGATATTGTCGATCGCGTCGCGATGTTGCTTGAGCAGTTCTTCTGACACGTTACAAGTCTTTCAGTATGACAAACTGGCCTTTTCCGATCGGATAAGTTTCCGCGAGATAGCCATGCGTCGCAAGCACTGCACGGCAGAATGGTGCACATTCTTCGGCATGAGACAATGCATTATCCATCACCAGCAAGCCACCACGCGCCATAACCCGGCAGATTTCCGGCCAATAACCGGCATAACGCTGCCGATCGGCATCCAGAAACAGCAAATCCACGCTTTCATCATCGGCTTGCGCCAGCAGTTCATAGCCATCCTTGCGCTGCAGCATCACCTGCGCCTCGAGGCCGAATTTCTGCAGGTTGGCTGCAGCCAGTGCCAGTTTGTGTGCCGAGATGTCGGCAGAAATGACTTTGCCCTTGTTGCGCCTGGCGGCCAGCGCCAGCCAGATAGTCGAGTAAGCGGTAGATGTGCCGATTTCCAGCACGGTTCTGGCGTTGCGGCTACGACTTAGCTGATACAGGAAGCGGCCGGTGTCAGGGGTGATGTTCAGACGTTTTTCGCTGCGCGTACTGTGGGTGGCGTCAAACTCTTCGCCCTCTTCCCACAGCTTTTGCAAGGCAGCCAGCAAGCTTGGTTCCAGCATGAGCCTGTTCTCTTTAAAGCAATCAGAAACAGGATGCTATCAGGTTGGCCGCATCAATGACGAATGCTGGTTGCAAATAACTGGCAAAAATCAGGGCAAGCGCGGCCACGGTCAGCAATGTCATGATCAATCGTGTCATGCTCGTACCGGCACCAGCGTTTCGCGCACCGGCAGATTGGCCAGCGCCGCCATTATGCCCAGCACGATAGCCATCGCCCAGACTGCATCGTAATTGCCGGTTTTGTCATAGATCAGCCCGCCCAGCCAGACGCCGAGGAAGCTGCCGATCTGGTGAGAAAAGAAAACCGCGCCGGACAGCAAGCCCAGATGACGTACACCAAACAAGCCGACCAGCACGCCATTGGTCAACGGGACGGTGGATAGCCACAAAAAGCCGATGGCGGCCGCGAAGATGGCAACACTGGTCGTACTGAGCGGTGCCAGCAGGAAGCCGATAATCACCAGGCTGCGCAAGGCATAGATACCGGCCAGCAAATAGGGTTTGGCATAACGCCCGCCCAGCTTGCCCGCGGTATAGGTGCCGAAAATATTGAAGAGCCCGATAAGCGCCAGCGCCATGCTGGCAACGCCACCAGCCATGCCGTGATCACGCAGATAGGCCGGCAGGTGCACGCCTATAAAAACGACCTGAAAGCCGCAGACAAAGTAGCCTGCCGTCAGCAAGCGAAAGGAGCGCTGCTGCCATGCTTCGGCAAACGCATCGCGCATGCCCTTGAGTAGCGACGAACCATGACCGCCAGATAACGGTGGCAGCTGGCGATAGGTGTTTTCAAGCGGACGGGCGAGTGGTAGCAGAAATAGCGCCAGCAAGCCCAGTACCAGCAGGGTTTGTGACCAGCCCGCGCTATCGATCAGTGCGCGCTCCACCGGTATCATCACGAACTGGCCAAAGGAGCCGGCGGCTGCGGTCAGGCCCATCGCTGTCGAGCGGTAGTGATCAGGCACGGCGCGCACAATCACCGAATACACCACGCTATAAGTGGTACAAGCCAGCGCCATACCGATCAGCAAACCCGCCGAGCCGGATAGCAGTGCCCCGCTGGCAGAAACTGTCATCAATGCCAGCCCTGCCGCATACAGCAAGCCACCACCAATCAGCACCCTGCCCGGGCCGTAACGGTCGGCGAAGGCGCCGGCAAATGGCTGGGATACGCCCCAGATCAGATTCTGCAGGCCAATGGCAAAGGCAAATGATTCGCGCGACAAACTGAAGGCCTCGGTCATCGGCGGCAGGAAAAAACCAAAGCCATGGCGTATGCCCATGCTGAGCGAAACAATGCCGCTGGCAGCCAGCAGCAGATACGACAAGGGGGAAATTCGCATGACAAACTCCGGGATGCGGCCAACATTGTATTGGCGCTTGTCATGCATTCTGCTATCGCACGTCAATTACAGCTAGAGTAAATCGAGAAACAGCCTGATCAGCAGACAGAACAAAGCCCGCCGAAGCGGGCCTTGTTACATGCAGAGTGCGCCGCTTAGCCGTGCTGGCGGGCGAAGTCCTGCATGAAGTGCACCAGCGCCTTGACGCCCTCGATAGGCATGGCGTTGTAGATGGACGCACGCATGCCGCCAACCGAACGATGCCCCTTGAGCTGAGTCAGGCCATTCTTTTTGGCTTCGGACAGGAAGGCCTCCTCTAGTGACTCATCTCTGAGGCGGAAGACCACGTTCATTCGCGAGCGGAACTCGGGCTGAACATGACATGAATAGAAGCCATTGCTGCTATCGATCATGTGATACAGCAGGCCGGCTTTTTCTTCATTGCGCGACTGCATGCCCTTGATGCCGCCCTGGGTTTTCAGCCATTTGAATACCAGACCGGCAATGTAGACCGGGTATGTTGCCGGCGTGTTGTACATGGAGTCGGCATCAGCGTGAACCTGGTAGTCGAGCATGGTCGGCGTTTGAGCCTGGGCGCGGCCGAGCAGGTCTTCACGGATGATGACAACAGTCAAGCCGGACGGGCCGATATTCTTCTGCGCACCGGCAAAGATCACGCCAAAGCGCGATACATCGATCTCGCGCGACAGGAAGTCGGACGACATGTCGCAGATGAGCGGTACGTCGCCTGTCTCCGGGATGTCGAGATACTGCACACCACCAATGGTCTCGTTCGAGGTGTAGTGAAAGTAGGCTGCGCCCGGCGTACATTGCCAGCTGGTAGGTGCCGGCACGCGGTCATAGCCACTGTCGGCACTGCTGGCAACGACATTGACCTTGGCGTAATGGCGAGCTTCCTTGATGGCCATGCGTGACCAGTGGCCGCTATCGAGGATATCGATGGTCTGGTCGGGGGCGGCCAGATTCAAGGGCAGCATGGCAAACTGCAAGGAGGCACCGCCCTGCAGGAACAGCACCTTGTAGCCGGCAGGCACACCCAGCAGGGTGCGCAGATCCTGCTCTGCTTCGTGGATGATCTCCATGAACTCTTTGCCGCGATGGCTCATTTCCATCACGCACATGCCAGAGCCATGCCAGTCCAGCATTTCTGCCTGGGCCGTTGCAAGTACTTCATGCGGCAACACCGCCGGGCCAGCCGAGAAGTTGTACACCTTAGCCATGTGAACCTCTATCCCTTGTCATTATGAAGATAAAAAAAGCCACGTCATTGCGTGGCTTGTCATCAGTTGGTACTTAACAGGAAGTGCGCACGCGCAACCGCGACCGGCTTGCTCCGGTCTTCCTGCCAAGCCTCGATTAGCACATGGGCAACCCGCTTGCCCTGCTTGGTAATCTCGCAGCTGGCATACAGCGTCTGGGCGCGGCCCGAGCGAAGATAATCCAGCGAGAAGTCGACAATCTTTGGCGCTTCGCGCGACTCGCGATTCCACATCAGATGCAGCAATGCAGCGTTTTCCAGAAAACCGCCAATCAGCCCGCCGTGCAAAGCGGGCAGTGTGGTGTTGCCGACATTGCGCTGATGAAATGGCAGGGAGAACAGCAGATCGCCCTGCTCGTCCTCGCCAAACTCGACACCCATCAGCCGCGCATAAGGCACGGCATTAATGATTTCGTCGTAACGCTTTTCATCGCGCAACTGCAAGAAAGTATCTATGAAGGCGCTCATCCGGCACCTCCTGTCGGCAGCATGGGCTTGGGGTTGGAATCGCGCATGAAAGTTGCCACGCCGTGGGCAATCGGGTCATCCGGACTATCGTGATAGCAGACGGCGCGGGTAAAGGCGATCTGATTGGCCATGCGGTAGCATTCTGCCCGGCAAAAAATCGCCTTGCCGGGCGTGGCGGCCTTCAGATAGTCGATGCGCAAGTCCAGCGTGGCGATAGTTTCGTAGTCCTGCATATTGGCGGCCACCGCCACGGCACTGGTAGTGTCCACCAGCGAAGTAATGACACCGCCGTGAATCACGCCGCTGGCCGGATTGCCGACCAGGTCTTCGTGCCAATCCACCTTAAGCGTCGGCTTGCGGCCAACCGTCCCCAGATACTCGAAGCCCAGTGTGCGGCAATGTGGCAAGCTGACAAACAGCTCGCCCATTGCCTTCAGCACTTCAGGGTTGGCCGCATCCGCCGTCATTCGCTTGCGCCCTCTGCTGCGTCACCAGCAATCTCTTCGCCTTCGGCGGTATCGATCGCTTCGCTTTCGGCAACCTTGACGAGGCAGATCAGCTTCTCGCCTTCGTCCAGGTTGATCAGGCGCACGCCCTGTGCCGAACGGCCAGTTTCGCGAATCTGGTCAACCTTGGTGCGAATCAGCACGCCGCCAGTAGTAATCAGCATGACGTCATCGCTGTCCTCTACCAGGCTGGCCGATACCAGGTCCAGGCCGGTCTTGTCGGTCAGATCCATGGCAATCACACCCTGGGTGCCGCGGCTGGTCTGGCGGAACTCGCCAACGCGGGTGCGCTTGCCATAGCCGCCATCGCTGGCAGTCAGCACTTGCTGTTCGTCGCTATTGGCCACCAGCAGCGAGATCACCTGCTGGCCTTCCGCCAGCAGCATGCCGCGTACGCCACCGGCAGTACGGCCCATGGCGCGTACATTAGCTTCGTCAAAACGGACTGCCTTGCCAGCGTTGGAGAACAGCATGATCTGGTCGTGGCCGGAAGTCAGCGCCACGCCTACCAGCTTGTCGCCATCATCCAGTTTGACGGCAATAATGCCGGCGGAGCGTGGGCGGCTGAAGGCTTCGAGTGGCGTCTTCTTCACCGTGCCATTAGCGGTACACATGAAGATGAACGGACCTTTGACCTTGTCGCTGATTTCCTCTTCGTCAAGCTCGGCCGTCTCCGGGCCAGTAAAGGCCTTGACTGGCAGCATGGCGTTGATTTTCTCGCCTTCAGCCAGTGGCAGTACGTTGACGATAGGCTTGCCACGGCTGGTGCGACCGCCTTGCGGCATATCGTAGACCTTGATCCAGTAGCAGCGACCAAAGCTGGAGAAGCACAGCACGTAGTCATGGGTGTTGGCTACGAACAGCGTGTCGATGAAGTCGTCATCCTTGGTGGCTGCGGCTTGCTTGCCGCGGCCGCCACGACGTTGTGACTGGTAATCGTCAACCGGCTGGGCTTTCAGGTAACCGCCATGCGTTACGGTTACTACCATTTCTTGCGGAGTGATCAGGTCTTCAATATTGATATCGCCGCCGAAAGGCTCGATCTCGGAACGACGCTTGTCACCATATTGCAGTTTGATGGCATTCAGTTCGTCATTGATGATCTGGTTGATGCGTTCCGGCTTGGCCAGGATGTCGATCAGATCCATGATCACATCCATGATTTCGCGGTATTCGCCAACAATCTTGTCCTGCTCGAGGCCAGTCAGGCGCTGCAGACGCAGATCCAGAATGGCCTGAGCCTGAGTCTCGGACAGGAAGTAACCTTCCTCATGCAGACCAAGGCTGGCCGCAATATTGTCCGGGCGAGCCTTGTCCTTGTCGACGCGCGACAGCATGCCGGTTACCAGCTCCGAGCGCCAGGCGCGCGCCATCAATGCGGCTTTGGCTTGCGGCGGTGCTTCGGATGCCTTGATCAGCGCGATGATTTCATCAACATTCGACAGTGCAACGGCCAAACCTTCGAGGATATGACCGCGTTCGCGCGCCTTGCGCAATTCGAAAATGGTACGGCGTGTCACTACTTCGCGGCGATGGCGCAGGAATTCTTCGATGATCTGCTTGAGGTTCAGCAAGCGCGGCTGGCCATCGACCAGCGCTACCATATTGATGCCGAAGCTGTCCTGCAGCTGGGTCAGTTTGTACAGGTGATTGAGCACCACTTCTGGCATTTCGCCACGTTTGAGCTCGATCACCACGCGCATGCCGGACTTGTCCGACTCGTCGCGCAGGTCAGAAATGCCTTCGATCAGTTTTTCGCGCACCAGCTCGCTGATGCGCTCCAGCAGGCGTGATTTGTTTACCTGATACGGAATTTCATCAACGATGATCGCCTGGCGATCGCCCTTGCCGATGTCTTCAAAATGTACGCGCGCACGCATGATGGCACGACCGCGGCCGGTGCGATAAGCCTCGCGGATGCCGGCAGTGCCATAGATAATGCCGGCGGTCGGGAAGTCTGGTGCCGGAATGATTTCGATCAGCTCGTCGATGGTCATCTCGCCATTGGCGAGCAGAGCCAGGCAGCCATCAATCACTTCATTGATATTGTGCGGCGGGATGTTGGTCGCCATGCCAACTGCGATACCGGCAGCGCCGTTGATCAGCAAGTTCGGAATGCGGGCCGGCATGATCAGCGGCTCTTTTTCCGAGCCGTCATAGTTAGGCCCGAAATCGACAGTTTCCTTGTCGATATCGGCCATCAGCTCGTGCGCGATGCGCGCCATGCGAATTTCGGTGTATCGCATCGCCGCGGCGTTATCGCCGTCGATGGAGCCAAAGTTACCCTGGCCATCGACCAAGGGGTAACGCAGCGAGAAATCCTGAGCCATACGTACGATAGTGTCGTAGACGGCGCTATCACCGTGCGGGTGATATTTACCGATTACGTCACCCACGATACGGGCAGACTTCTTGTAGGCACGGTTCCAGTCGTTCGACAGCTCGTGCATGGCAAACAGCACGCGACGATGTACCGGCTTGAGACCATCACGAACATCTGGCAGGGCGCGGCCAACGATCACGCTCATCGCATAATCGAGATATGAGCGGCGCATCTCCTCTTCCAGGCTAATCGGAAGTGTTTCCTTGGCAAAAAGCTGATCGGTCATGAAAATCCGTAATCAAGGCAAAAATTATTCAGCATTCTAACACAAACGTCTGTTGGCTCGTGCGTGGCGAGAAGCAAAAAAGGCCGCGTTAGCGGCCTTTTTTGCGGTCTTACCGACCACCTATGTGCAGACGTTTCTCCAGTCTGGAAATGCCCCAAGCCATCAGCATGGTCAATCCAAGATAGACGAAAGAGATCGTCAGATAAGGCTCCCAGTAGCGCGAGTAAACTCCCGCCACGGTACGGGCGGCAAAGGCAAGCTCGGCAAGGCCGATCGCCGAAACCAGAGAGCTGTCTTTCAGCAGCATGATTGCCTCGTTACCCAGTGGTGGCAGCATGCGACGGAAAGCCTGCGGGACGATGACGAACTTCATCGTCTGGCCATAGCTCAGACCGAGTGAGCGCGCGGCCTCCATCTGCCCTTTGTCGATAGACTGGATGCCGGCGCGGAAAATCTCGGTAATATAGGCGCCCGCATTCAGCGTCAGGGCAACGAGGCCGGAAATGAACGCACCGTAGTTCTGGCGAATTTCCCGCGCCGCATCGCCCGACAGCAGTACGCCATCAACCGGATGGATCAACACAGGCATCAAAGCAAAGTGCACCAGCAAAATCTGCACAAACAGCGGCGTACCGCGAAAGAAAGCTACATAGGCAGCCGCCGGCCAGCGTACCAGATAGCGCACGACATACTTGGCCGCACCGTGTCGGGCATCCGCGAGCCGCGCCATCCCCATGAACAGGCCGATCAGCGTACCTAACACCACGGCAACCAACGTGATACCCACTGTCATCTTCACGCCTTCAACAAACAAAGGCGCATAGTCGACAATCATTCCCCAACGAAAATCCATGATGCTCTCCCTGCAAAAAGCGGGCAGCCGATGAAGGCTGCCCGCTTGATATGCAGTCTCTGATTACTTGCTGCCGAAATGCTTGCTGTAGATCTGATCATAGGTGCCGTCAGCCTTGATTGCTGCCAGACCGGCATTAATCTTGGCCAGCACCTCGGCATTGCCCTTGTTGACGGCAAAGCCATAGAACTCTGGTGCGAAGCTCTGCAGATCTTCAACGGTGCTGATACCGTGCTGAGGATTGTTTTTTACATAGTTGATGACTACACCGTTGTCACCCACGGCCGCATCAACCCCGCCAGTTTCAAGCTCTTTCAGTGCCAAAGGCATGTTTTCGAAACGTTTGATATTCGGATTGGTCTTGCCCAGCAGTTTTTGCACCACCTCGTCGCCGGTCGTGCCGGTCTGAACCGCAACTTTCTTGTTTTTCAGATCCTGAAAGGTCTTGACGTCAGTTACGCCCTTGGCAACGGCAATCAGCTGGCGCGCTTCGAAATATGGCTCGGAAAAGTCCATGCTGGCCTTGCGCTCGTCGGTAATCGTAATGGACGATGCCAGAATGTCTCGATCGCCCTGCCCCAGGCTGGCAAAGATACCTTCCCATGGGGTATTGACGAATTTCGCCTTGAAGCCACCCTTGGCCGCCACGGCATTCAGCACGTCCACGGTAAAGCCGGCGATCTCGTTTTTGTCGTTCTGGAATTCGAACGGTGCATAGCTGGCATCAGAGCCAACCACATATTCAGGCATGCTGTTTTCTGCCACCGCTGGTGCGCTGCTGCTTCCTGTCGCTGGGGCTTCGGCCTTCTGGCCGCAACCCGCCAATGCAAATACGCTTAGCGCCATGCCTGCCAGAACCGTTCTTCTTGCTTGTCTCATCTCGTGTTCTCCGTAGAATCAGCTTATTCTTGCCACTCGTTTTGCGAGCGGTCATGGCGATTATATAACTCGATTTAATGGTCATTGCCAGACGCAGAAATACATTTTGCTTCAAAATGATTACGGCATTCATCAATACAGACACAGCATGGCAATGAAAAAATACATCGCAATCGGATTGACTGCACTACTATGCTCAAACTTCGCTCTCGCCGAGGACAAGCCTTTACCTGGTGACTTTCAGCATCGCGCAACGCCCGCGCCCGCAGTACAAACGCAGGCAAGCAGCAATAAAGCCAACGTAGAGAAACCGGTCGAGGTCAGTCGCGCGCCGCGGAAAAAGACTGATGCAGGCAAGCCCTCCAGAAAATCCAAAGCCGGCAAGGCAGCCACGACTCGGGGCGAAAAAGCGCTTGGCAAGGCCAGAGCGGGCAAAGACAAGGTAGTAAAAACCAGTCGCAGCAAAAGCAAGTCGCGCCAATCCAAACACAGAAAAAAATGATCCACCCGGGGATGCCCCCTCAAAGTATCGTTAACGCCAATGCACCTCGACCTCACCACTCTCAGCATCACTCACGTCTCCAACTTCATTCTGCTTGGCACCGTCCTTTGCACCCTTGGCTGGCGCTATCGACACGAGCCGTCGTTATGGATCTGGGGCGCAGGCACCTTGCTGGCCTGTCTTGGCCAGTTCCTGATTGCTGCCCGGGCTCAAATGCCGCTTGCACTTTCGATTATTGCCGGCAATGGCGCCCTGTTTGCAGCAATGTCACTGTCGTGGCTGGGCCTGCTTGCGCTAAAGAGTCATCGCGTGCCATGGCGTACCGGATTGATTCTGGCTGCCATACCAACTGTATTAATTGCCACGCCAGGCTTGGATGATGCAGTTATCAACCAGCGCGTGATGGTCTTCGTGATTGCCGTGCTTGGCTTCAACCTGCTGGTACTTCATACCATCCTGCGAACTGGCATGGTCATCACACTAGGTACCAGGCTCCTTGCCTGGCTGAGTGTGCTGCTGGTGCTGCAATACAGCTATCGCACCTATCTGCTGTTTGGTAGTGAGGCGCCAAACATTCAGGCTACTCCCGAGTATGTAGATACGATGTTTCTCTCGCTAACGCTGGAGACCGCCAAGGTGATGTTATTCATCTATCTTTGTTTCGAGCGACTGGAAATGCGCCTGAATGACATGCGCGAGCAGGATGTGGCCAGCGGTTTGCCCAATATGCGTGCCTTTGCCGCGCGCGCTATCAGCCTGCTGGCCAAGCCGGGCAACCAGACCATGCTGCTGCTCAGCATTGATGATCTGAGCAAGATTCGTGGTGTTTCGAGCAAAGAGTGGCAGGACAAGATGCTGAGCGACATCAGCAGCCAGCTGCGCCAGCTATTGCATCCGATGACCGAATGCTATGGCAAGCATGACGAATACTTCGCCGTTCTGCTGCCTGCGGCCACCCTTGAACAGCTACTCCCCAGGCTGCAGAGCATTACCCACCCCTCTCTTGGCAAGATCAGCCTCAGCATCGGCATTACCGATTACGACTACGCGGCATCTCCGCGCAACACGGTCGACGAGCTGTTGCTTGAGGCAGAGCTTGCCCTGCAAGAGGCGCAGCACAAGGGGCGCGGACAGATTTGTCATGCGGACAAAGAAGCCATTCGCTTGCTGAGCGAATGCTGAACCCTCATCCGACCTGGAGATCATCATGAAGAAAGTGGCAGTTGTGCTGTCTGGCTGCGGCGTATTTGATGGAAGCGAGATAACCGAAAGTACAGCCTTGCTGATTGCTCTGTCGCAGGCAGGTTTCACATGGCAGTGCTTTGCGCCCGATCGCCCGCAGGCGCATGTCGTCAATCATCTGAATGGCGAGGTCGAGGCGGTCAAACGCAACATCTTGCAAGAATCCGCCCGCATCGCCAGAAGCAATGTCCTGCCCTTGTCAACGTTGGCCGCAGAAGATTACGAAGCGCTGCTGTTACCAGGTGGCTTCGGCGCAGCAAAAAACCTGTGCAACTTTGCTTTCGCCGGAGAGCAAGCGGTACTTGAGGATGATATCAAGGCAGCCGGTTTGGCTTTCATCCGGAAGCAAAAACCGGTGTTAGCGCTGTGTGCCGCCCCGGTGGTGCTGGCCTTGCTGGCAAAAGAGGCCGGCATCAAGGAGGCGCGCCTGACGGTTGGCAGTGAAGAGGAAGGCAAGTCACTGGCGGATGCCATTCGTGCCTGGGGGCAGATTCACGAGGAGAAGCGGATTGACGAGGCCTGTGTTGATGCAGGCAATCGCTTTGTTACGGCGCCGGCCTTTATGTATGGTGCAGCCACTCCGGCCGGCATTTACGCAAGCTGCCAGGCTGCGGTAGCTGGCTTGCAGACGCTGCTTTAACGCTTGCGCTTGCTGCTTTTGCTGTCTGCGAGCATGGACAGCAGTTGCGGATCAAGATCAAACAGCTGACCGGTACGACCGGTCTGCTGCTCACAGGCGATCAACATGGCACGGTTGATCGCCTCTTTCTTGCTGACTCCCCACCATTCGATCATCTTGTCGAGCGCCTTTTGTGCATCGCGCGTCAGCTCCACAGTCACCGACAGCTCTTGCAGCCGGTTGCGTCTTAACTCGCGACTACGACGCTTGCGCTCGGCAGCCGTCATCGCACGCTCACCCAGGGGTTTACGCCCGGGTTTGACGCGGTTGCCGCCAATCAGATCGATTGTGTAGTGATCGCAAGGGTCTCGCATTGCCGTGATGCTGTACAAAAGGGGCGCAAGGATAGCACGAAGCCGCCATGGCCGATATCGGCAAGCCACAATTACCCGCAATCGATCTACAAACCTCAATAACAAGATGAATTCTCGTTATTGTTTACTCTTTTATTGAGATTGATTATCATGCATTGCGAAATCAACCATGCAATCCGAGATAAACAATGACATACAAGAAGCTACTCGCCGTTGCCGTAGGCACCTTGCTGCTTGCCTCTTCTGCTGCGCACGCAAACCAGGACATCAACTCGCAAGACGTGGTCAAGCAGTACGCCACCATCGTGCATGCCAACTATGAAGATGCGCTGAATACTGCCATCAAGCTGCAACAGGCCATCAAGACTTTCACCGCCGCGCCATCCGAAGCAAACCTGCAGGCAGCCCGCCAAGCATGGTTGGCCGCACGCGAGCCCTATGGCCAGACCGAGACCTTCCGTTTCTACGGCGGTCCGATTGACGATGCCAAAGGCCCGGAAGGTCAGATCAATGCCTGGCCGCTGGATGAGGCCTATATCGACACGGTCAAAGGCAAAGCGGCCTCCGGCATCATCAATGACCGCAAAAAGACCATCAACAAGAAGCTGCTGACCTCGCTGAACGAGCGTGGTGGTGAGGAAAACATCTCCACCGGCTATCACGCCATCGAGTTCTTGCTGTGGGGTCAGGACTTCGACACCAAGGGTGCCGGCAATCGCGCCTATACCGACTTTGTTGACGGCAAGGCTGAGAATGCCGATCGTCGCCGCGAATACCTGAATGTCGCCACTGACCTGCTGGTGGATGATCTGCGTTATCTGGCGGAAGCCTGGAAGCCGGCCAGCAACAATTACCGCGCCAAGTTTGAAAAGCGTCCGGATGCCATTCGCCAGATTATGGTCGGTATGGGCGTGTTGTCGCGCGCTGAACTGGCTGGCGAACGGATGGAAGTCGCCCTAGATAGCCGCAACCAGGAAGACGAGCACAGCTGCTTCTCCGACAACACTCACCGCGATATCGTAACCAATGCACAAGGCATTCGTAACGTCTGGCTGGGCGAGTACAAGCGCGTGGATGGCAGCGTGGTCAAGGGTGCCAGCCTGTACGCACTGGTCGCGCAGAAAAATGCCAAGCTGGCTGACAAGGTCAGCGCCGACATGAATGCCACCATGGGCAAGGCCGAAGGCATTCGGGCACCGTTTGACCAGGAAATCGTCACCAAGGACGGCCGTCAGCGTGTGCAGGCCACCATCGCTGCACTGCGCAAGCAGGCGGGCGGGCTGGTAGAGGCCGCCAAAGTACTGGGTATCAAGAAGCTTAACGTCAGCTTGCCTGACTGATCATTGCGGTAAACCACCACCCACCGCCCCGCCGGGTTTTGCCCGGCGGGTTTTTCCATTCACCTGTTGCGCCAAGGTTGGCCGCAACACGAATCGATGCGAAGAAGATGAAAAAAACCTATGTCGTTGCCAGCACTGGCCTTGCATTTGCCGTCATTGCCGGGCTGTCAGGCTTTGGCAAAGCTGAACTTGCCCCATACCAGGATGGGGATGAGAAACTGGGCGGCCAGACCACGGTGTACGAAACCGGCCGTAATGCCTTCTCTTTGCCGTTTGCCAATATGGCCAATGAGCGCCAGACGCAGTTCTTTATCGGCAACTCCTTCTTCAAGAAAGCCTGGGTAGAAGCGCCCGCCTCCACTACCTTGCGTGATGGCCTAGGGCCGCACTTCATTGCCCGCTCTTGCGGTGCCTGCCATGCACTGGATGGTCGTGGCGCACCGCCGCTGTTTGAAAACGGCATCCAGCAAGAGCAGCCGATGGCCTTGCTGTTTCGCCTGTCCATTCCGGGCAAAAACGGGCCAATGCCCGAGCCAAACTACGGCGGCCAGTTCAATAACGATGCCATCCCCGGCGTGAAGGCCGAGGGCAAGGTGGCGATCAGCTACCTGCCCGTCAAAGGGCAATTTGCTGATGGCGAAAGTTATGAACTGCAGCAGCCGCAATACCAGTTCACAGAGCTGGGCTATGGCCCGATGCATGCGCAAGTCATGGTATCGCCACGCATTGCACCGCACATGATCGGTCTGGGCTTGCTGGAGGCCATTGCCGAGCGCGACATTCTGGCCAATGCAGCGCGCCAAGCGCGCGAAAATGCCGGCATCAGCGGCCGCCCCAACTATGTGGTCGATGCCCCCAGCGGCAAGACCATGCTTGGCCGCTTTGGCTGGAAAGCCAACTCGCCAACCATCGCCCACCAGTCGGCCGGTGCATTCAATGGCGACATCGGCATCACTTCGCGCCACTTCCCCAAGGAAGAATGCATGCCAAGCCAGCGCGATTGTCTGACGGCCAAGGATGGCGGCAAGCCCGAGATCGACGACAAGAAAATGGCCGCGGTGATTTTCTACAGCCGCACCCTTGCCGTGCCGGCGCAGCGTGATGCCGATACGACAGGGGTCCGTCGCGGCAAGCTATTGTTCAGCCAGATCCAGTGTGCGAGCTGCCATACACCAAGCTATACCACCAGCAAACTTGCCGGCCTGCCAGAAGTCAGCAAGCAGAAAATCAGCCCTTACACCGACTTGCTGCTGCACGATATGGGCCCGGGCCTTGCCGACAATCGTCCGGATAGCCGCGCCAATGGTCAGGAATGGAAGACGCCACCGCTGTGGGGCATCGGCCTGTTTCAGGACGTAAATGGCCATAGTCGTTATCTGCATGATGGCCGCGCCCGCAATCTGCAGGAAGCCATCCTGTGGCACGGCGGCGAAGCCGAGGCCGCGCGCCAGCGTTACACCGCGCTGGACAAGCGTGATCGCGCTGCCCTGCTGCGCTTCCTCGAATCGCTGTAAACACGGCCGCCCTGTAAAGCCTCGCTGTCAATGGAAAACAATATGAAGAGCAAACCCCTTTTCCTCGCCCTGCTGCTGGCCGGCTTGAGCAGCCATGCCTTGGCATCGACCGCCGACAAGCTGCTGAGCTACTCTGTGAGCGGCATTTTTCAACCTCGCGCAGAACAATTGGCGGTGAGTTCTGCCCGCTTGGCCGCCAATGCGCGCACTGCTTGCACGCAAGCCAGCGACTTCGCCGCACTGCGCCAGGATTGGCAGCAAAGCTATCTGGCCTGGAAGCAGTTGGCCGCATTGAACTGGGGGCCGGGTGCCAGCATGCGCATTTCGCGGGTGATTGCCTTCCACCCGGTGCGGCCAACCCTGCTGGAAGATGCCATCACGCAGAGTGCCAGTGGCGAAAAGAAATACGAGGAAATCGGCGCGGCGGCCAAGGGGCTGGCTGCCATCGAATACCTGCTGTACAGCGCACCTGCACTGCAGTCCGGCCCGCGTTGCCAATGGCTGCAGCAGCTGACTGATGAGGTGGCAAGCCAGAGCCGCGAGCTGGCAGGCAGCTGGCAGGCGATTGCCGCCGATGTGCAACAAGGCAAAGCCAGTGCACAACTGCCCGAAGCACCGCTCGCACTGGAAGAGCTGTACAACCTGTCACTGGCGGGCAGCAATGAGCTGCTCAAGGAGCTGAGCAAGCTTGATGGCAGCAAGCCCGACAACCTGACCGGCTATCGCAGTGCCCTTGGGCGCGAGCTGATGCGGGCGCAGCTCAGCCAGATCCAGGCGCTGATGCTGGGTGGCAAGAATGGCGCAGGGATTGTCAGCTTGCTGCAAAGCAAACAGCCCAAGCTGGCTGACAAACTCGCGCGCCAGGTGCTGGCGGTAGACAAGGGCCTGCAAGCCCTGCCGGCGCAGCTGGCCGAGGCCAAGGGTCGCGAGAAGACAGCCATTGTTGCGCTGCAAGCACTGCTGGATCTGCTTGAGGGCGAGGTTGCCACGACACTCGATCTGACACTGAGCTTTAACGAGTCGGATGGGGACTGAGGTGAACAGGCGACAATTCCTGCAGGGGCTGGGCATCAGCCTCGCCGCCCTGCCCCTTGCTGCGCAAGCCGCCCAGTCGCAGCAACAACTGCATGTGCTGGCGGCCTATGATGTTGGCCGCAATGAGCACCGTTTCGGCCTGGCCGGTGTTGCGGCCAACGTCAGCTTGCCCGAGCGTGGTCATCACATCTGCCGTGTGCCCGGCAAGTCAGATGAATGTCTGGTGTTTGCGCGTCGCCCCGGCAGCTACATCGCCCGCATCAACTGGCGCAAGGCCGAGCTGCTGGCACGCTATGACTATGCCGACAATCGCCACGGCTTCGGTCATGGCGTATTCCTGCCCGATGGCCGACTGGCCACTACCGATAACGATATCGACAGTGGCTCGGGCCTGATTACCCTGCGCCATCCGCAAACGCTGGAACCGCTGGCCGAATTTTCCAGCGGCGGCATCGGCCCGCACGAGTTGCTGGTGCTGGACGCCAAGACCCTGCTGGTGGCCAATGGCGGCATCCTGACCCTGCCCGAGAGCGGTCGTATCAAGCTGAATCTGCGCGAGATGCAACCTTCGCTGGACGTGGTGGCGCTGGATGGTAGTGGCAGTCGCGCCAGCTGGCAGCTGGCGGACAAACGCCTGTCTATCCGCCATCTGGCGCATGCTGCCGATGACTGCTACGCCATTGCCTTGCAGTTTGAAGGCCGTGGTGCCGCACCGGTGCTGGCGCGTTGGCAGGCAGGCAGCTTGCAAACACTGGATATACCCGATGCCGCACTCGCCGAGGCTTGCAACGGCTATGCCGCCAGCGCCGCCGCCAGCCCGCAAACCCTCGCCTGCACCGCCACCAAGGGTGATGCCGTGTTGGCGTGGCGGCGAGATGGCAGTTTTCTCGCGGCGCATGAGATTGCCAAGCCAGCCGGCATTGCACTGACGCCGGATGGCCGGCACTTCATCGTCAGCAACGAGGATGGCGAAATCCGCTGGCTGTTCAGCGACTCGCTGCGGGAGGATTTGCCGCGTCGTCGTCGCTACCCGCTGAAGTGGGATAATCATCTGGTCCTGCTTCAGGGCTGATCTCGGGTGTGTTGGCCGCATGATTTGCGGCCAACTGCTTTTGCAGCGCCAGCATCTGGCCACTCAGCACCTGCCAGGCCTGCTCCTGATACTGCCGCTGCTGCTCGCCAGCCTGCATCGCCGCCAGGGTGGACTTGAGTTCGGCGTGCTGTTCGCGCAGGGTTTCGTACTGTCGCTCTTTGTCCTGATAATGCTGCGCCTGCTCCTGTAGCTGCTGTCGCAGTTGCATATGCTGTGCCCCCTGCCTTGCCAGCTCCTGGTGCAGCGCAGTCAGCTCCTGCTGTTTTTGCGCAAGATCCAGCTGGCTGCGACGTAACTCAGCCTGCCACTGCTGCATTTGCTGATCGTGTTTTTGCAGCTCTTGCTCGCGCTGCTGGCGCACCGATTCACGGTAGTGCTCCAGCGCCAGGCGCGCATGCTGATGCTTGTCCTCCAGCGACTGCCGATGCGCCTCGTTTTCCTCCAGCCTTAACTGCATATCCAGCTGCTGCTGCTCGAGCTGCGCCACCATGATGCGTTCGGCCTGCAGGCTTTCGCGTTGCTGTTCGAATTGCTGCGTCAGTTGCTGCCGCGCTTCTGCCTCGGCTGCCAGCGCCAATTGCAGGCTGTCGCACTCCTGCTGCGCCCTTTCCAGCTCTTGCTGCTGCCGCTCGCTTTGCATGGCGAGCTCTTCACGCATGGAATCGATCTGCGCTGTGGCATTGGCCTGCAGTGTTGCGGCCAACTGCTTCACCAGCGAAAGGATGGCTTCATCCAGCACTGGTGCACTTTCGTCTGCGCCCTCCTCCTGTTCCAGCTCTCGCAGATAGCGATGAATCGTGGTTTTTGAGCCGGTATTGCCCATTGCCATTCTGACTGCATCAATTGACGGATGTTTGCCCTGCGCCAACAAAGTATTGCGCGCATTTTGCACATCCGACTTGTAGATCCCGACTCTTGCCACGCTGCACACCCACTCAAATAACGTATGTATTACGTACTATGATATGAAATGTATTTTTAATCAATATTACAGTCATAAAAATCAAAATTTAAGGCGTGATAATCCCGAATTATCACGCCTTATCGTATAAAATACGCTGATGAAGCCAGCAAAGCCCCCAAAACTGCAAAATCCCCCCCTTAAAATTGACGATTACCTGCAAGCAGCCACGCGCGACAACACACGGCGCAGCTATCAGCAGGCGATACGGCATTACGAGGAAGTCTGGGGGGGATTCTTACCAGCGAGCAGCCAGAGCATCGCCCGCTATCTGGCGGACTGCGCTGCCGACAACAGCCACAGCACCTTGCGCCTGAGGTTGGCCGCATTGAGTCAGTGGCATCAAAGCCAGGGCTTTGCCGACCCGACGCGCGATGTAACCGTCAAAAAACTGCTTAAAGGAATTGCACGGCTACATCCGGCCAAAGCAAAGCAAGCCAAGCCCCTGCAACTGGCCGAGCTGGAACAGCTGGATGCGTTTCTGGCGAATCAGACGGGGATAGAAACTCAGGCCGGCGATCAGCCCAGCGAACTACGCGCTTGTCGCGATCGAGCCTTGATCTTGCTGGGGTTCTGGCGGGGGTTTCGCGGGGATGAGCTGTTGCGACTGGAAGCACAACACCTTGATTTTCATGACAATCAGGGCATGGTCTGTTTTTTGCCTGCCAGCAAAGGCGACCGGCAAAACCTTGGCCGCAGTTACAGAACGCCCGCCCTGGCAAGGTTGTGCCCGGTGCAGGCTTGCAAGGCGTGGCTTGAGAAATCGGGCATCCAAAATGGCCCGCTATTTCGCAGCATCAATCGCTGGGGACAGCTCGGGTCAGAGGGCATGCATATCAACAGCCTGCCCAAGCTCTTGCACAAGCGTTTTGCCGAGGCGGGCCTGGCTGGCGCCAGTGAACTCAGCAGCCACTCGCTGCGACGCGGTTTTGCCAACTGGGCCAGCAGCAACGGTTGGGATGCACGCAATCTGATGGAATACGTCGGCTGGCGCGATCTGAAATCGGCCATGCGTTATCTTGAAGAGGAAAACGGCTTTCAGCAGGCGCGCTTCAATCAGGCACTCCATCAGGAGTGATGACGCGCTTACCAGTCCTCGACCGGCACCGGTGGCAAACCGTGCATGGCACGTGCGCGATTACAGGCACGCTCGTAAATGCTGACCTCGGCCAAGGCACCAAATTCGCGACACGGCGACGGCCTGTCCTGATAAATGCTGCAGGACACCGCCACACCCACCTCGCCACGCAAGGCGATGCAACGCGGCGGGCTGTCATCAGTGCCCTTCATTCGCATGGTGTTGCGAATCTCGTGCACCGCGTAGTCGGGCGGCACGCCCGCACCATTTTCTGCGGCCAACTCGCTGCGATGAAATGACACGCGAAAGGCCGCACAACAGGCGCCACACTCGGTACAGCTGACTCTTGAGAGCGTATTCATTCGATTTCTATCCAGATTTGCTATCAAGCAATAAAGCAGACACTATACACAAAGCCTTTATAAAGCCCGAGCCATGACCACGCCTGCACAGCTACTTTCCACACTGCCTCCCGACTATCAGTCCAGCCTTGCCAATCTGGCAGCAAGACTGCACCAGACCGAGGCCTGCCAGTCCTTGCAGCACCCCTTGCTGGATGGGCTTGAAGACAGTCAGGCCATCATCCTGTTGCTGATTGATGGCATGGGTGAGGCGCAGATTCAGAGCCTGTGCCCGCAGGGCTGGCTGAGCCGTCAGGACAAAATCAGTCTGCGTAGCGTTTTTCCCAGCACGACAACGGCAGCGATCACCACGCTGATGACCGGACTTCCACCCAGCCAACACAGTTTGCTGTCCTGGCATTTATGGTCACCAGAGTTGGCCGCCATTGCTACCCCGTTGCCGCTCTCTCTGCACTGGCCAACCGACGCCGATATGACTAGCGAAGAAATGGCGGCTGCACTGTATAGCAAGCCATCGGCACTGCGCAATGGTCGGCGTGCGCAGTACGTCATGCAGCCTGCACGCATTGCCGGCTCGCCCTACAGTCAGCACCACGGCGGCGAAGCCACGCACCTGCCTTGGCAGAATTACGATGAGCTGTTTGAAAACCTGCAGAAATTGTCGACCGATGGCGAGTGCAAGTATGTCTACGCCTACATTCCCGATCTGGACTCGGCAATGCATGACTTGGGCACGCAGCATCCCAAGGTCGCGAAGCTGCTGCAGCGGATTGATGGTTACGTTAAACAGTTGGCCGCAAGACTCGGTACCGATTGCACACTGTTGATCACCGCCGATCATGGCCAGCTGGACATTCCGGCCGAGCGCTTTCTGTTTATCAACGACTTCCCGGAAATCGCCGCCATGCTGGCGCAACCATTAAGTGGCGAGCCGCGTGCGGCATTCTGCCATGTCAAGCCGGAGTTCAAGACCATCTTCTCGCAGCGGGTGAGTCAGGCCTTAGGGCATGCTGTCGATTGCGTACCAGCAAGCAAGGTGCTGAACGAGGGTTGGTTCGGGCCGCAACCGCACCATCAGCTATTGGCGGCGAGACTGGGGGACTACATCCTGATGCCGAAAGATGACTGGGCGATCTTGCAGACGGTTGGCGATGCGCCGCGCCCCAAACTGCGCGGCAATCATGGCGGGCTTAGCCGTGCCGAGATGGAAATTCCGCTGTTTGTGATCCGGCGAAACGAGCCGGCATCAAGCTAAGCTGACTGGCCAGCGCTCGCGCCATACCGGCAAGTCATGGCGGTCAATCACCGCCGGAAACACCACCCGCTCTCGTGCATCGGTATCACCCAGCTCGACCAGGGCCATATCCAGCCTGGTCGCATCTGGCGAATGCGGGCTAATCACGCCCATGCGGTCCAGCCAGACCGTTTCGCTATGAATCTGCAGATAATCCGCCGGCTTGCGCACCGTCTCCCATAGCCAATCCAGCTTGCCAGTCAGGGTTTGTCGGCCGGCACAGACTGCCAGCTCGATGTCCAGCTCATTCAGGCGCTGCGGTAGCTGATCGTCCGCAACATCATGTCGCTCGCGCAGCGCATCAGCATTAACTGTGTGCTGACCATGTGCGGCTATGCGCAGCAGCACACGTTGCTGTTCGGCCTCCAGCCGCTTGCGATAGGCATCCTGACTTTGCATGCGCCGCGCCAGATCCCGACACATTGCGCGATAGGCCTCCATGCCGGCCCATTGTTGCAAACTGGCCAGACTGTCATAAACCGCCATGATCCTTGCCTGCTCGAAGCTGACAACCTCAAGCGGCACATCATTCTGGATGCTGCCATCCGGCAATAGCTGGCTGCCCATCTTGCTGCGTCGATTGGGCTGGCCAACCAACAGCAAATAAGCACGATCCGGATTGGAAGGATGAGAAAAGTACTCATGCAAGGCTTCGCTGCGCAGCAGCAAGGCACTTAACGATTCCGGGGTGGCAAAGACAAGACCAACCCGACGATCACTACTGAAACCTGCCGGGCTCAAGTCTAATGGCTTTGGCAATACCGACACCTTTTCAGCAGTGTAGTTAAGCGTCTCGCGGACACCACGGTATAGCCGCTCTTTAGCGTTCGGCAGCAGACCGACCTTGGGATCAACCTCGGCAATCAACCCTTCAACCGCCGTGCTGATGTCACGACGGCTCCACGGGCCTTTGTGGCCGAATAATCTATCCAGGAACATGGTCTGCACCTCCCGCCGGCAAGTCAGGCAAACTTCTCGTCTGCTGCCAGATAGCGCCACTGCCCGGTTGGCAGGTCACCCAGCATCACGGTCCCGATGCGAATACGCTTCAAGCCAACAACGCGCAGACCAACTGCTTCGCACATGCGACGAATCTGGCGCTTCTTGCCTTCCTTCAGGATAAAGCGCAGCTGGTCTTCGTTCTGCCACCACACCTTGGCCGGCAGCAAGGCTTTGCCATCCAGCGAGAGGCCGTGATTGAGCAGCTTCAGGCCCTTGTCATCCAGCTCGCCCTCAACACGCACCAGATACTCTTTTTCGACATCGCTGTTTTCGCCAATCAGCTGCTTGGCAACGCGACCGTCCTGAGTCAGCACCAGCAGACCGACCGAGTCGATATCCAGGCGACCGGCTGGCGCAAGGCCCTTCATATGATCGCGCGAAAAACGGATGCCGGACTTGTCGCCATCCCACTGGCGATCAGGGGTCACCAGTGCGGCGGCGGGCTGATAACCATCTTCCGCCTGGCCGGATACATAGCCAACGGGCTTGTTAATCAGGATAGTTACGCGCTGCGCCTGAGCCTGGCTCATGCGCTTGTCGAGCTGGATCTGATCTTCTGGTGTGACCTTCTGGCCAAGCACTGCCGCCACACCGTTTACCTTGACCCAGCCCTGTTCGATATAACTGTCAGCCTCACGGCGCGAACACAGCCCCAGTTCGGCCATGCGCTTGGAAAGTCTAATTGGTTCCAAAATTTACTCCAGAGATGCCCGTGAGAGCGTAAAAAGCCGCGTATTGTAGTCAGGCAGACCAGCAAGGCATAGCATTAATTGGCTTGCAGCTGACGCACACGCTCAAACAGACAGACAGTTGCTGCCATCGCCACATTCAGTGACTCGGCCTGACCCGGCATCGGAATGCGCACGCGCTGCGAGCAGGCGCGCATCACCTCGACACTGACACCGGCACCCTCATTGCCAAACACCATGGCAGTATTGCCGGTCAGATCCATCTCGTATAGCGAGCAGCTTTGCTCAAGCGAGGTAGCGATGCTGGCACCCTGCCACTGGCCCAGCAAGGCAGGCAGATCGGCCTGCTCGAAAATATTGACCGAAAAATGGGCACCCATTGCTGACCGCAGCACTTTCGGACTGAACACATCAGCACACTCTGCCGACAGGTAGATATTACGTACGTTGGCCGCAGCGGCACTGCGCAGTATCGTGCCGAGATTGCCCGGATCACGCACGCCGTCCAGCATCACGGCTCCTTCGCCTATCGCCTTGAGCGGGACGGGGCGCTGGCATACCGCTATCACCTCGGGCGGTGTCGCAAGCGCGGTTACCTTGCTCAGAATGGCTGCATTGACAATGCTGCATGATGCCGAAGACAACTTGCCGGCCAGTTTCAGCCAGTCAGCGTGATACTCGGCCTTTTCATCCAGATAAACAGACTTCACCTGCAACCTAGCCTCGACAGCAGCGTGTAGCAGATGAAAACCCTCCAGAATCAACAGGCCCTGTTTTTTGCGCTCGCGAGCATTTTCATGCAGCTTGGCAAGCGACTTGATTTCGTCATTACTGCTTGAGGTAATTTTTTTGAGAAAGATCATGCAAAGTTCAACTGTGAAACACGGACAACCGTGTCTTTGAAACGACTGTAAACGCCTTCGTCGATAGCCTTGTTACTACGGAAATTATCGACATAAAACACGCCGACAAGCACATGGCCGGAAAACACCGACATGCAGGCAAAGTGGCCATCGCCAATGAAGTCGAAGAAGCCATCCTGATACTTGCGTTGCAACTGCTTCCGCGTCCCCGAAGGTGCATGGAAGCTTTGCGGACGACTGGTCAGCAAGCCAAAAAAGCTGCCCGGTTCCAGACCGACGAGCTGCTTCTTGATTGCATCGCCATTTTCTAGGCCAATTTGATAGCGCAGGCGCAAGGCATGTGCGGGCTGGTCATATTTGAAGAAAAGAATGCGCTCAAACTGCAAATCATTGGCCAGATGTCGCAGCGACTCCAGCAGGGCTTGTTCAAGCTGCTGCTCCGAACTGAGCGCCGTGATGACTTCACGCTTTTCCTTGTCAGGAAACGGGCCGGGACTCAGCAAGAGGTATCGGCCGGCATTGGCGTAGCCAGACGCCTTCGGATGGCGGGCAACATTCAGCACCGATTGTGTAACAACGTCATACGCGTCCTCGATTCTGCACCCCATCAGTTTGGATGCCGCTTCGATGCCGATATGCCACTGCGGCCGCCACCAGCCCTGGTCAATCGAATTGGCCGTCGCAATTGCGAGTTTCAGCAACTGTTTGCGACGGTTGGCAGGACCTGCACCCAAGAGATTCAGCAAGCCGCTAGGTAGCGGCATACGCTTGATGAATTGCTCGACAATCTTCGGGTAGTCGAGCGAGAAGACTTCAGACACCTCATGCAACAGCGGCCCCGACGGAATGCGATTGCGGTAGATCAGATACAGGCAGGCCGGCAGGTTGTAAACCAGCGCTGCCAGAAAGCAATCTTCAACTTTGTATTCGCCAGTAATCGCCAGCCATTCCTTGATGGTGAACGCAGCGATGCGTGATCGTCCCAGCCAGTCACCGACTGCCTCAACCACCTCGGGGTCTAGCCGCCCGTGCACTACCGTCAGCGTCGGAATTTGCCGGTAGCGCTGGGTAATGGTTTCCAGCCCCAGCATCATCAGCATTTGTTCGACGGTCGGATTGGCCTCGCTCTTTTGCATGGCGCGCGAGGAGCCAACCAGACGCATCAGGTCCAGCAGCAAAAACGGATCGGATAGCGTGAGATTCGCCAGCTCGGAAAATACTATCCGGTCAGCATGACGGGACAGCATGGCACTGACCTCCTTGCCGGTATCAGGCAGGATGGGCCAGCGGTTCTCACTCAAGGACGTCAACCAGTTGGAAATATCCATACTATTTTTTTCGCCAGATCAGCAACGCTTTTTGCAAATGACCATCGAGCGGTAAGACTTCATCAGGCTCTACGCCTTCGATAGCGAATGAATTACTTATCAGCATGGTGGCGCAAGCGGTGTAGGCCTGAAAATTGGCCCAGACTCTTGTCATGGGTGCAGGTGACAAAAATGCATAGATCGCATTGAACTCACCCCAATTCAGCGTCCACATATTGCCATACCTGATCTGCACATTAGCCGGCCTACCTTCGATCAGCCATCGGAGCTTTGCGGCCAACCACGGCAGAACAGCATTCTCCACACCAACGAACACCACATCCGGACGGATCTTACTCGCCGCAAACAGCATTCCTCCATTGGCACAGCCAAGATCAAGCATCCTGCATTGCTTTGGCAATATGCCGGCGACTGCGCAGGCGGCCTCCTTTGAGGAAAGATACAAAGGGACGCGCTCAAAGAGCGCATTACGACTGAGTGCAAACAGCAATACGAAACCCAGCAGGTACACCCATGCCGGCAGTGCCAGCCAAATTGCCAAGACTACGGTCGGCATAAACAGCAAATGCCCCAGTCGCAATGACACAGGCAGTTTCATATAACCAGTCACAGCCAGTACCACGACGGCCGCTACCAACACAAACTGCCCTAGGGCCTCAATGGGCGAGAACCAGAACCAGGCAACACAGAATGCGGCCAACTGTAATGCCAGGTGGCTTGTGACACGAGCAACAAACCTCACGGCTAATGCCCTTGAGCCGGATTGTTAGCAGGAGGTGCAGCTTCAGTTACCGGCTGGGGCGGCTCAGGAAGGGCTGCCTCACCACCTTTGATTCGCTGTACGGTTTCATCATTCAGAATGACAATGTCGATACGACGATTCTCCGGACTGAAAACATTCTGCTTGTTAAACGGGTCTGCAGAGGCAAGACCAACCACGCGCATTACCTTCTCTTCAAGCATGCCGCCAGCAATCAGCTCACGCCGTGCGGCGTTCGCGCGATCAGATGACAATTCCCAGTTGGTGTAGCCATAAGGAGCACCCCCGAAACGGTTGGCATCGGTATGTCCGGAAATACTGATTTTGTTGCTGACCTGATTAAGCTCCAAGCCAATAGCTCGCAGCAATTCGCTGGTATGACCGAGAGGAATGGCACCTCCGGACTGGAACATCGGCCGGTTTTGTTCGTCAATCAGCTGAATGCGTAGACCTTCCGGGGTCAACTCCATCTTGACCTGGTCTTTGAAGGATTTCAGAACAGCGCTCTGCTCCATCTTCTTCGCCAGTGTTTCCTGGATTTTCTTCTGAAGCTTGCTCAGCTCGGCTTTTTTCTCACCGGTCGTCGGCTCGGGGTTGCCACGTTTGACTTGCCCGTCTTGACGTGAAATATCCTTGCCGCCCCCCTTGATCACAGCAGTGGCATCCCCTGCACCCTCTCCGCCCTGCAAGGAAACCTTCAGCGGCTCCTTGAAAAACGAGGAAATACCACTAAGCGTGCCGGCAGAGGTCGAGCCAAGCAGCCACATCAGCAAAAAGAAAGCCATCATCGCAGTAACGAAGTCGGCGTAGGCAATCTTCCAGGCGCCGCCATGGTGACCGCCATGACCCTTCTTGATCTTTTTGACAATAATCGGGCGTTGAGATTCGTCTGCCATTACAAGCCTTGTAATTTTTACAAACTGAAGGGAATGCCAAAGATGTTAACGTGCGGCCATTGGCATTACACATTGTATATCAGCCGGTATCTTAGTTTATACATCTGATACACGAAGTCACAGCTAACCGGCTGACATCAGCGACAGTTTTAAAAGAAAGGATGGGCAGAGTCGGATCACCAAGATTGGCAATGTAGACTGCAGAATGGTTTGCCATTTGGTGACAGGGATGATGGCTGCTAATTCAGCCTGAATCGAAAAACAAAAAAGCCCTGAAAATCAGGGCTTTTGTATATTCTGGCGGAAGCGGTGAGATTCGAACTCACGGAAGGCTCACACCTTCGGCGGTTTTCAAGACCGCTGCCTTAAACCACTCGGCCACGCTTCCTTAGATTGTATGGTGCGAAAGGAGAGACTCGAACTCTCACGCCGCGAGGCGCTGGAACCTAAATCCAGTGCGTCTACCAATTCCGCCACTTTCGCATCAAACCTGTCTCGCGACAGGAGGAGCGCATCTTATGTCAGATGCCGTTGTCTGGCAAGTGGCTTGCCAAAAAATTCTGTTGCCATGAAACTAATCCCTTGAAATCGCGTCGAACACCCGCAGTTAATTCATAACGATCAATAGCAAGGAGTCTCTTTGCCATGCAACATAACATGCACACCTCATTCCAGAGCACGGCCGTAGGCGGTGTTCGCAACAAGGTTTTGCGCAACACCTACGCCCTGCTGGGCTTGTCCATGGTGCCAACCGTGATTGGCGCTGCCATTGGCAGCAGCATGAGCTTTGCCTTCCTGGCAGGCAGCCCGATCATGGGCACGCTGGCGATCATGGCAGTCATGTACGGCCTGATCTTTGCCGTCGAGGCCAACCGCAACAGCGCGCTGGGCGTGCCGCTGATGCTGCTGTTCACCTTTGTCATGGGCTTGCTGCTCGGCCCATTGCTGCAACACGCTGCCAAACTGTCTAACGGCACCCAGTTGGTCATGGTAGCCGGTGGCGCAACCGCCGTTGTCTTTGCCGCCATGGCAGGCATCGCTACTACCACCAAGCGTGATCTGTCCGGCCTGGGCAAATTCCTGACTGTTGGCGTGATCGTGCTGATGGTTGCGGTGCTGGCCAACATCTTCATGCAGATTCCGGCCATGTCGCTGGCAATCTCTGCGGCCTTCGCCCTGATCAGCTCGCTGCTGATTCTGTGGCAGGTGAAGACCATTGTTGATGGCGGCGAAACCAGCTACATCTCGGCTGCGCTGGGCATCTACATCAGCATCTACAATCTGTTCACCAGCCTGCTGCACCTGCTGATGGCCTTTGCTGGTGATCGCGACTAAGTCTTGCCCTGTGCATTGACCTGAAAACGCCGGCATCGCCGGCGTTTTTCTTTGGCCAAGCATTCTTGCTCCCAAACCTTGTGCATCAATAAAAAACGCCCCGCATCGCGGGGCGTTTCACTTGCGGCCGACCTTGCGATTTAGCCGATCCAGCGACGGGCGCTGGCGAACATCCGGAACCAGCCGCCGTTCTCGCCCCAGCCTTCAGGATGCCAGCTGTTCTGCAGCGCGCGGAACACGCGCTCAGGATGCGGCATCATGATGGTGAAGCGGCCGTCTGGCGTGGTGACGCCAGTAATACCTGCCGGCGAACCGTTCGGGTTCATCGGGTAGGTCTCGGTCGCCTGGCCATTGAAGTCCACATAGCGCAGCGCAGTCAGCACTTGCTCTTGCGCGCCCGGGGCGAACACCGCGCGGCCTTCGCCGTGCGATACCACCACCGGCAACTTGGAACCAATCATGTCCTGCAGGAAAATGGACGGCGACTCGGTCACTTCTACCATCGCGAAACGGGCCTCGAACTGCTCGGAAGCATTGCGCTTCAGCTTCGGCCAGTGTTGTGCGCCCGGGATGATGTCCGACAGATTGGACATCATCTGGCAGCCGTTGCACACACCCAGCGCGAAGGTATCGCCACGACCAAAGAACGCCTCGAACTGCTCGCGTGCCTGGCCGTTGAACAGAATGCTCTTTGCCCAGCCTTCACCGGCACCCAGCACGTCGCCGTAGCTGAAGCCACCGCAAGCGGCCAGGCCCTTGAAGTCAGCCAGTTGTACACGGCCGGCAATCACGTCGGACATGTGCACGTCTACCGCTTCGAAACCAGCGCGGGTAAATGCTGCGCCCATCTCGATCTGGCCGTTCACACCCTGCTCGCGCAGGATGGCGATGCGCGGACGCGCACCGGTAGCGATGAGCGGTGCCGCCGGATTTTCTTCGGTATCGAAGGTCAGTTCGGCAAACAGACCGCGCGATGCCTCGTCGGCAATCTGTGCGTATTCACTATCGGCACCAGCCGGGTTGTCACGCAGACGCTGCAAGCGGTAGCTGGTTTCGGACCAAGCTTGCTGCAGAGCCACGCGGCTCTGGGCAAACAGCTCGTCTTCACCATGCACCAGACGCAGCACGCCATCGGTTGCCGGCGTACCAATTACCGATACGGCACCCGCCAGACCCATGATGTCGAAACGCTTGAGCACGTTGTCGATCTCGTCGGCCGCAACCTGCAGCACCGCGCCCAGCTCTTCGTTGAACAGTACGGCGTTCACGTTGGCCGCATTGCCGCCAGTCAGCACCGACAGCTCAATCTGCGCGCCCAGATGGCCGGCAAAGCACATCTCGGCCAAAGTCGCGAACAGACCGCCGTCAGAACGATCGTGATAGGACAAGAGCTTGCCATCATCCACCAGCGACTGAATCACGGTGAACGCAGCGGCCAGCTTCTCGGCGCTATCCACGTCCGGCGCCTGGCCATTCATGTCGTTCCACACCTGACCGAAGATCGAGCCGCCCAGACGATTCTTGCCTTCACCCAGATCCAGCAGCAGCAAGGCGCTCTCTTCCGCACGCAGTTGCGGTGTCACGGTCTTGCGTACATCAGCTACCGGCGCAAACGCGGAGATGATCAGCGACAGCGGCGCAGTAACCGCCTTCTTCTCGCCATTCTCTTCCCACACCGTCTTCATCGACAGCGAGTCTTTACCCACCGGAATGCTGACGTCAATCGCCACGCACAGGTCGGAAATTGCCTTCACGGTAGCGTACAGATTGGCATCTTCACCGGCGTGACCGGCTGCCGCCATCCAGTTGGCAGACAGCTTGACATTGCCCAGCTCGCCCACGTTGGCCGCAGCCAGGTTCAGCAGCGACTCGCCAACCGATACGCGGCCGGCAGCCGGCGCATCGAACAGCGCTACCGGCGTGCGCTCGCCCATCGCCATCGCCTCGCCCAGCGTGGTGTTGAAGCCCATTGCCGTCACGGCCACGTCAGCCACCGGCACCTGCCACGGGCCAACCATCTGGTCGCGTGCGGTCATGCCGCCCACGGTACGGTCGCCAATGGTGATCAGGAAGCTCTTGTCGGCAACGGTCGGGTTCTTCAGCACGCGATAAGCCGATTCTTTCAGCTCGTACTGCGCGGCGTTCAGCGCATCGGTCGTTACTGCGACAGTTTTCACATCGCGCGTCATGCGTGGTGGCTTGCCCAGCAGCACGTTCAGCGGCATGTCGACCGGATTGTTGTCGAAGTAATCGTCACGCACCTGCAGATGGCCATCATCGGTGGCCACGCCCATCACTGCAAACGGGCAACGCTCGCGTTCGCAGATTTCGGTGAAGGTCGCCAGATCCTCCGGCATCACCGCCATCACGTAACGCTCTTGCGATTCGTTAGACCAGATCTGCATCGGGGTCATGCCCTTTTCTTCCAGATGCACTTTGCGCAGATGGAAGATGGCACCGCGACCGGCGTCGTTCACCAGCTCAGGGAAGGCATTGGACAGGCCGCCCGCGCCCACGTCGTGAATCGACACGATAGGGTTGGCCGCACCGCGCTGCCAGCAGCGGTCGATCACTTCCTGGCAACGGCGTTCGATTTCCGGGTTGCCGCGCTGTACCGAATCGAAGTCCAGGTTTTCGCTGTTGGCACCGGTATCCATCGAGGATGCCGCGCCACCACCCAGACCGATCAACAGGCTCGGGCCGCCCAGCTGTATCAGCAGCGCGCCTTCCGGAATCTCGTTCTTGAAGATCTGCTGTTCCTGAATATTACCCAAGCCGCCGGCGATCATGATCGGCTTGTGGTAACCGCGACGCTCGCCCTTGAAATCTTCTTCAAAGGTACGGAAGTAACCGGCGAGGTTCGGACGGCCAAATTCGTTGTTGAACGCAGCGCCGCCGATCGGGCCTTCGATCATGATGTCGAGTGCCGAGGCGATACGACCTGGCTTGCCATACTGCTTGGCTTCCCATGGTTGCTCGAAGCCTGGCACGCTCAGGTTGGACACGGTAAAGCCCGACAGGCCAGCCTTCGGGCGCGAGCCGCGACCGGTAGCGCCTTCGTCGCGGATTTCGCCACCGTTACCGGTGGAAGCACCAGGGAATGGAGAAATCGCGGTCGGGTGGTTGTGTGTCTCTACCTTCATCAGGATGTGGGTCGGCTCTTCGCTGAAGGCGTAAGTGTGGCTGCCCGGCTGCGGATAGAAGCGCTCGATGGTCGCACCATCAATCACCGAAGCATTGTCCTTGTAGGCCACGCGAGTGCCCTGTGGATGCGCATCATGCGTGTCGCGAATCATGCGGAACAGCGACTTGCCCTGCTCTACGCCGTCGATGATGAACTGCGCATTGAAGATCTTGTGACGGCAGTGCTCGGAGTTTGCCTGGGCAAACATCATCAGCTCGACGTCAGTCGGATTGCGCTCCAGCTTGATGAAGCTTTCGACCAGATAGTCGACTTCATCCGGCGACAGCGCGAGGCCCATGTCTGCGTTGGCCGCATCCAGTGCTGCCTTGCCGCCACCAAGGATATCCACGGTGGACAGCGGCTGCGGATCGATATGCACGAACAGGCGCGCAGCATCATCCAGCGATGGCAGCACGGTTTCGGTCATGCGATCGTGCAAGAGGCCCGCCAGACGTTGGCGAGCCTCTTCGGTAAACGGGGTGGCGGACTGGATGTGATACGCAATGCCGCGCTCGATGCGCAAGACATTTTCCAGGCCACAATGGCGGGCAATATCAGTTGCCTTGGACGCCCACGGCGACAGCGTACCCAGACGCGGCGTCACCAGGAACAGCTCCCCGGTTGGTGCCTCGGCAAATGGTGCTTCGCCATAAGTGAGCAGTTTTTCCAGAACGGTAGTCTGGCTCTCGCTCAACGGGCTTTCGCTTTCGGCGAAATGCCAGAATTCTGCCTTGATGCTCAGGTCTGGTAGACCGGCCTCGCGCGCAGCGGCAAGAAGTTTGTCGAGACGGAACTGGGACAGGGCAACACCGCCCCGCAGCTTGAGAATGTGCGACATTGGATACCCGCAACAATGAAGACAAGGGTGAGGAAAGCGCGCCATAATACAGCAATTTCCGGCTTATTATAAGGCCCGCGCATAATTACACCCGGTTGGCATTTGGTGTTGCCGATTTTGTTTTCAACGAATTTTCAAGGAGTTAGCGCATGAAGAAGATCGAAGCCATTATCAAGCCATTCAAGCTCGACGAGGTGCGTGAGGCGCTATCCGAAATCGGCATCAATGGTCTGACCGTTACCGAAGTCAAAGGTTTCGGCCGCCAGAAGGGCCATACCGAGCTGTATCGCGGCGCAGAATATGTCGTCGACTTCCTGCCCAAGGTGAAGATCGAAGTCGTCATTGCCGACGATCTGGTTGATCGCGCCATCGAGTCCATCATCAATACCGCGCGTACCGGCAAGATTGGCGACGGCAAGATTTTCGTCTATCCGGTCGAGCAGGTTGTGCGTATCCGCACCGGCGAAACCGGCGAAGAAGCCGTCTGATCTCGCGATTCGGACAAATAAAAAACGGCGCTCGAAGCGCCGTTTTTTATTTCCCAACCCGGACTCAGCTCCAGAACTTCCACCAAGGCAGGGATTTTGGCTCCCACTGCTGCTTCAGATAGCGGCTTTGCGGGAAGTTCAGCTGCAATACACGGCGCGAAGACTCGGCCAGATCCTTCTTGCCCAGCTGCTCGTAAGCGGCCACGCTCAAGGCCAGCGCCTCTTCATTGAAGCCGGTATTGCCGTATTCCTTGATCACCACCTGGGCGCGATTCACTGCGGCCAACCATGCGCCACGCTTCATGTAATAGCGCGCAACGTGCATTTCATTGGCACCCAGCGCAATCACCAGCTTGGCCATCTTGGCGCTGGCATCCTCGGCGTACTTGCTTTCCGGGAAGCGGCTGACCAGCTCGCCAAATGCGGCATAAGACTCGCGCGCAGCCTTGGAGTCCCGCTCGCTCATATCCTGACCGGACAGGCGCGAGAAGAAGGTATCGTCGTCGTTAAAGTAGACCAGACCCTTCAGGTAATAGATGTAGTCGAGATTCGGATGGGCCGGATACAGACGGGCAAAACGGTTGGCAGTGGCAATCGCCAGCTCCGGTTCCGAATCCTTGTAATGGGCGTAAGCCTGATCCATCAGCGCCTGCTGCGCATGGCGACCATAGGGGAAGCGTGCCTGCAGGGTCTCGTAGAGTTTCTGCGCGCGCTGATAATTGCCCGAGTTCAACTCGTCACGGGCTTCGGCATAGATCTGGCCGACGGTCCAGTTACGGGTCTCGTCGCGCGGCTCCACCGTGGCACAACCAGCCATCACGACGACGGCCAGCAAGGCTGCAAGATGTTTCTTCATGGGCGATCCTTGTTTGACTGCCGCCGATTATTATCCAAAACCGTCATTTATGCACCCCACCCATGCGCCATAGCGGCAAAAGGCGGCGGCAAAGACAGGACAAGCCGCGCCAAGTCCATTAAAATTGCCCGATTTAGCCCCTGCCACGAATCACATGAACGAACACGACATCAATCCGGACGATTTGCCGGACGACGACATGCTGGATGGCGAAGCCGCAAGCGGCAGCGATATCCGCCAGTTTACTGTCGCCTACGAGCAGGCCGGCGACCGGCTGGATGCCACCCTGGCCAAATTGCTGCCTGATTTTTCGCGCAGCCGCATGACGCAATGGATCAAGGATGGCAAGGTCAGCGTGGACGGCAAGGTGGTCGCCGGCAAGACCAAGCTGCTGGGCGGCGAGATCATCAGCGTCGAGGTGGTTGCCTCGGTCGACGAGCAATCCTATGTTGCCGAAGACATCGCCTTCCCTGTCATCTATGAAGACGAACACTTGCTGGTGGTCAACAAGCCGGCCGGCCTCGTTGTGCATCCGGCTGCCGGCAACTGGACAGGCACCCTGCTCAACGGCCTGCTGCATCGCTACCCGCAACTGGCGGGCGTACCGCGCGCCGGCATCGTGCATCGCCTCGACAAGGACACCTCGGGCCTGATGGTGGTTGCCAAGACCCTGCAAGCGCAGCACGAACTCGTGCGCCAGCTACAGGAACGCACCGTCAAGCGTATCTACCGCGCCGTGGCCACTGGCGTCGTGCCTTACGACGGCAAGATCGAAACCCAGATCGGCCGCGACCCGCACAACCGCCTGCGCATGGCTGTGGTGAAGTTCGGCGGCAAGTCGGCCATCACCCATCTGCGCGTGCTCGAGCGTTACGAAGACTTCAGCTACGTCGAGTGCAAGCTCGAAACCGGCCGCACTCACCAGATTCGCGTGCACATGCGTGAAGCCCGCCACCCGCTGGCTGGTGACGCGCTGTACGGCAACCCGCGCCATCATGGCTCCGAGGCAGCCGACGAGGCCGTCAAGTCGCTGGCGCGCCAGGCGCTGCACGCCTACAAGCTGTCGCTGGTGCATCCGGTTACCGGCATCACCCACAGCTGGAGTGCGCCGATCCCGGACGACATGAAAAACCTGCTGGCCGTACTGCGCGGCGAAGCTGAAGCGCGCCTGAACAAGACCCGCGCCGCCAGCATCCCGAACGTCGCCGGCTTTGACGACGACGATGATGACTGGGATGAGGACGACTACGATGTTGAAATCCATTACATCCGCTAAGCCGGATGGCTGGATTCAGCCCGAGTGGCCACTGCCGGCCAAGGTCGGCAGCCTGATCACCACCCGTCACGGTGGCGTCAGCCCTGCCCCCTACGACAGCCTGAATCTTGGCAATCACGTCGGTGACGATGCGGCCAACGTTGGCCGTAATCGCGCCATCCTGCGCGAGCAACTGCCGGCCGAGCCTGCATGGCTCAATCAGGTGCACGGCGTAACGGTGGTCGATGCGGCGAGCGTGACAGCCGGCGAAGTGCCGGATGCCGATGCCAGCTTCACCCGTACGCCCGGCGCGGTTTGCGTGGTGATGACTGCCGACTGCCTGCCCGTGCTGCTGGCCGATCGCGCCGGTACCGTTGTTGGTGCGGCGCATGCCGGCTGGCGCGGCCTGTGCAATGGCGTGATCGAGGCCACCGTCGCCGCGATGAACGAGCCTGCGGCCAACCTCGTTGCCTATCTTGGCCCCGCTATCGGGCCGGATGCCTTCGAAGTAGGCGGCGAAGTGCGCGATGCCTTCATGGCACATGATGCGGAAGCGGTCGCCGCCTTCCTGCCGATAGACGACGGCAAGTTTCTGGCCGACATTTATCTGCTGGCCAGACAAAGGTTGGCCGCACTCGGCATCAGCGAGGTTTACGGCGGCGAGGAGTGCACGGTGATAGACCGGGCGCGTTTTTTCTCCTACCGCCGTGACCGCACTACCGGCCGCATGGCCAGCCTTATCTGGTTGAACCCTTGAGGGTAAACACCAGATATTGTGAAAATGGCGGCCTTGACCGCCATTTTTCATGATCATTGCCGTCGCATTCATGCTACATGAAAATGTTTTTGGCATGAGACAAGTCGCTTGTCCTGTGCGGCAAAGTCTTGCCAGACAAGGACTTTCGCAAAGCCGCCACAAGCAGCAAGAAAACGGCAAAAAAATTTCTTCTGCCGCAAAGCCAATAACGGCGCGGGTTTGCGCTTTTCCTGCCGCTGTCAAGACTTGTCCGACGCGGCCTTCAACACTAGAATTTGCGTCGAATTTGCGTTGCGGACATAGATCTTGTGTTTACACACAGTAGACACACAGCTTTTCAACAGACTTGTCCACAGCCACCAACTGCGGGCCGCAGCGATGGCCACCACCCGTTGCCGTCCGCCTCTCACAGCAGGCCGCAGGGTCATTCCGAATAAACCACCCCCACCACGAGGGAACATGACAATGCAAAACACTACTTTTGACGGGCAAATGGCCGCCGAGCTGGGCCGTGCAGCTGCCCCGCAGGCAGACTGCTCCCAGTACAAGACCATCCGCCGCAACGGCGCGGTCGTGCCATTCGAGCCGGTCAAGATCTCCATCGCCATGACCAAGACCTTCCTCGCGGTGATGGGTGCATCCGGCGTGAACTCCGCCAGCATCCGTGACAAGGTTGCCCAGTTGACCGAATCCGTGGTCAGCGCCCTGATGCGTCGCAAGCCGGAAGGTGGCGCGATTCACATCGAAGACATCCAGGACCAGGTAGAGCTGTCGCTGATGCGTGCCGGCGAGCACGACGTGGCCCGCGCCTACGTGCTGTACCGCGAACAGCGCGCCCAGGAGCGTGCTGCCCGTGGCGAAGCCCTGCACCAGATCCAGATCAACGTGATCCGCCAGGACGGTCGCAAGCTGCCGCTGGACATCGCCAAGCTGCGCGCCACCATCGAAGCCGCCTGCGTAGGGCTGGCCAACACCGATGTTGACGCCATCCTGACCGAAACCCTGAAGAACATTTACGACGGCGTTTCCGAAGAAGAAGTCAACAAGTCCGCCATTTTCGCTGCCCGCGCGCTGATCGAGCAGGACCCGGCCTACGACTACGTGACTGCCCGCCTGTTGCTGGGCAATGTCCGTCTGGAAATCCTCGGCGAAGCCATCAGCCACGCCGAAATGGACACCCAGTACCCGCTGTACTTCCCTACCTTCATCAAGAAAGGTATCGCGGCAGAACTGCTGGACGAAAAACTCGGCGAATTCGACCTGAAAAAACTGGGCGCAGCCCTGAAGCCTGAGCGCGATCTGCAGTTCGGTTACCTTGGCCTGCAAACCCTGTACGACCGCTACTTCCTGCACATCGACGGCACCCGCATCGAAATGCCGCAGGCTTTCTACATGCGCGTCGCCATGGGCCTGGCCCTGAACGAAGTGAACCGCGAAGACAGCGCCATCGCGTTCTACAACGTGCTGTCCAGCTTCGACTTCATGTCGTCCACCCCGACGCTGTTCAACTCCGGCAGCCGTCGCAGCCAGCTGTCCAGCTGCTACCTGACCACCATCGCCGACGACCTCGACGGCATCTACGAAGGCATCAAGGAAAACGCCCTGCTGTCCAAGTTTGCCGGTGGCCTGGGCAATGACTGGACGCCAGTACGCGCCATGGGCAGCCACATCAAGGGCACCAATGGCAAGTCGCAAGGCGTGGTGCCGTTCCTGAAAGTGGTGAACGACACTGCTGTCGCCGTAAACCAGGGTGGCAAGCGCAAGGGCGCGGTATGTGCCTACCTCGAAACCTGGCACGCCGACATCGAAGAATTCCTCGAGCTGCGCAAGAACACCGGTGACGACCGCCGTCGTACCCACGACATGAACACCGCCAACTGGATTCCGGACCTGTTCATGAAGCGCGTGATGGAAGGTGGCCAGTGGAGCCTGTTCTCCCCGTCCGAAACGCCAGACCTGCACGACATCTACGGCCAGGCTTTCGAAAAGGCCTACACCGCCTACGAACAGAAAGGCATCAACGGCGAACTGCGCGTGTTCAAGCAGATCCCGGCCCTGAGCCTGTGGCGCAAGATGCTGACCATGCTGTTTGAAACCGGCCATCCGTGGATCACCTTCAAGGACCCGTGCAACATCCGCAGCCCGCAGCAACACATGGGCGTGGTTCACAGCTCCAACCTGTGCACCGAGATCACCCTGAACACCAATGACGACGAAATCGCCGTGTGCAACCTGGGCTCGGTCAACCTGTCGCGTCACCTGAAAGAAGTCAACGGCAAGCTGGAACTCGACACCGAGAAGCTGGCCCGCACCGTTCGCGTTGCCCTGCGCATGCTGGACAACGTCATCGACATCAACTTCTACCCGGTGAAAAAGGCACGCAACTCCAACCTGAAGCACCGTCCGGTTGGCATGGGCATCATGGGCTTCCAGGACTGCCTGCACCAGATGCGCGTTCCTTACGCCAGCAACGAAGCGGTCGAGTTTGCCGATGTGTCGATGGAAGCTGTCGCCTACTACGCCTACCTCGCCTCGACCGAACTGGCCGAAGAGCGTGGCCGCTACCCGTCGTACAAGGGCAGCCTGTGGGATCGTGGCATCCTGCCGCACGACAGCATCAACCTGTTGGCCGCAGAACGTGGCGGTTATCTGGAAATGGACCGCAGCGAACGCATGGACTGGAGTGCCCTGCGCAAGCGCATCGCCGAACACGGCATGCGTAACTCCAACGTGCTGGCCATCGCCCCGACCGCGACCATCGCCAACATCATTGGCGTATCCGCGTCCATCGAGCCGACTTACCAGAACCTGTTCGTGAAATCCAACCTGTCCGGCGAATTCACCGTCACCAACGAATACCTCGTTCGTGATCTGAAGAAACTGGGCCTGTGGGATGAAGTGATGGTCGCCGACCTGAAATACTTCGACGGCAGCCTGGGCCGCATCGACCGCGTACCGGCCGAGCTGAAAGCCATCTACGCCACCGCGTTCGAAATGGACCCGAGCTGGCTGGTAGAAGCCGCCAGCCGTCGCCAGAAATGGATCGACCAGGCGCAATCGCTGAACCTGTATCTGGCTGGCGCATCCGGCAAGAAGCTGGACGAGCTGTACAAGCTTGCCTGGACAAAAGGCCTGAAGACCACCTACTACCTGCGCACCCTGGGCGCCAGCTCGGCCGAGAAATCCACCGGCCGTGGCGGCGAACTGAACGCAGTACAGGCAACGCCAGCAGCAGCCGCACCCGCTGCCGCCGTGGTAGACACCACCCCGGCAACCGATGCCAAGTTCTGCAGCATCGACAACCCTGACTGCGAAAGCTGCCAGTAAGTCTGCCGGCTGGGCTGAGCACAAGGTAGGTTGGGCTGAGCTTTGCGAAGCCCAACGTTTACCGCGCAATACCCAAGGTTGGCCGCATGCGGCCAACCTTCATCCCGAGGCGCTTTTGCGCAAGAGCGCCACGGAATGAAGATCGCCCGCGATGGGCACACCACATGGCAGCCAGACTGCCAAACGAAACTGGAGATCAAAACCATGAGCCTGTCTTTTGACGACGCACCGGTAAGCACCCAAACCAATTCCATGACCGAACACGGCACCAACCGCATCAGCGCCGCTGACAAGCGCGTGATCAACGGCCAGACCGACGTAAACCAGCTGGTACCGTTCAAGCACAAATGGGCATGGGAAAAATACCTCGCCCAGTGTGCAAACCACTGGATGCCGCAAGAAGTCAACATGCAGCGCGACATCGAGCAATGGAAAACCGGCCAGCTGACCGAAGACGAAATGCGCATCGTAAAGCGCAACCTCGGCTTCTTTGTCACTGCCGACAGCCTTGCGGCCAACAATATCGTGCTGGGCACCTATCGCCAGATCACCAGCCCGGAATGCCGCCAGTACCTGCTGCGCCAGGCATTTGACGAAGCCATCCACACCCACGCCTACCAGTACATCGTCGAGTCGCTGGGCCTTGACGAAGGCGAAGTGTTCAACGCCTATCACGAAATCACCTCCATCCGTAACAAGGACGAGTTCCTGATTCCGTTCATCGACGTGCTGTGCAACCCCGAATTCAAGACCGGCACCCTGGAAACCGACCAGACCCTGCTGAAGTCGCTGATCGTGTTTGCCTGCATCATGGAAGGCCTGTTCTTCTACGTCGGCTTCGTACAGATTCTCGCCCTGGGCCGTCAAAACAAGATGACCGGCGCGGCCGAGCAATACCAGTACATCCTGCGTGACGAATCCAGCCACTGCAATTTCGGTATCGACCTGATCAACACCATCAAGCTGGAACAGCCGGAAGTGTGGACCGAATCCTTCAAGGCCGAAATCACCGAGCTGTTCAAAAAGGCCGTGGATCTGGAATATGCCTACGCCGAAGACACCATGCCACGCGGCGTACTGGGCCTGAACGCCAGCATGTTCAAGGAATACCTGCGCTTCATCGCCAACCGTCGCATGCAGCAAATCGGCCTCGAGCAGCTGTTCCCGGGCGTCAACAACCCGTTCCCGTGGATGTCGGAAATGATCGATCTCAAGAAAGAGAAAAACTTCTTCGAGACTCGGGTTACCGAGTACCAGACTGGCGGCGCGCTGAGCTGGGATTGATGTCACAAAGAAAAAAGAGACCGGATGGTCTCTTTTTTTAATAAAAAATATGCCAAATTTATTGAAATACTGAGCCGGTTTTGGTGCGCATACGAATCCACATGAAGGACATTCGACATGACGAAGTCAATCAGAAGTGCAAAAAGCATCATCTCACTAATTGGCGAGAATTCAGAATTCTACTTCTCTATATCTGCAGACGGTTTTGGCGAAAAATTATTAGATCTTGGATTTACCATTCCGCTAGTTAGTGGTGAGGAAGTAATCCCAAAAGCAGTTGGGAAATTTACAGACTTTAACGCCAACGGAAGAGAAACCATCAATAAAGATTTAGAAAAAAGCCCCGTCTATCGGATGGTTTGGGTTGCAAGTAGAAGAGGAAGTATGCGCACACACATACAGCACAGAAGATTTGACATGTATCCCCGTGATTGGATTGACGCCCCTGAGGAAGCATTAAAAGTCATAAAAATTCATTCAAAAACATTAATTTTAAGCAAAAAACTGATTGCCTCCCACAGTAATTCGCAGGAGATTGTACATCTTGCCAATATGTTTCTAGAGTTATTTGGTGACTATTCAATAATAAATGATTCCCTGCACCCCAAACTCCCACCTGTCGTGAGAAAACTTAACTGGACAATCCTCCCACCAGGTGAGCATCCTTTTAATGATGTATTGGGATTCACTGACAGACTAACCAGAAATATAAAACCCTCCGAGAAAAAGGTTGCTGAATACAGGATATCGAGCATTCTTAGTCACAAACCTGGCTTCATTGCCATTGGCAATGGCGGATTTCATGGCTATGTGGTTATGGGATTTCAGGATAAAAACCTTTACATCCTTGAAAGCCCAATTTTTGGAAACGCAACATATGTATTCGAGGGCGATTGGGAATCTGTCTCATCGTTATCGAAGAAAGAAATCATTCGTGGTGAATTCCACTCACAAAGACTGATCCACACTCGAGGATGGAGATCAGAACTACGTCGCCTGCTCAATTAATATCAAGCCACGTAGGGCGGGTTCGCCAACGGCGATACCCGCGCCACACCGACCATCAATCCCTGCACCCACGCGGGTATGGCCTTGCGGCCAACCCGCCCTACGGCCGCCGACCTTCCTTGACCCGCTGGCTATCGCGACAAATGGGGATGCGACGTTCTAATATGAATTTCGCATTTCAACACTGAAATCTTGCGGAGGTTTCATGTCGCACTACCGGCGAGAGAGACTGGCAGGTGGCACGTACTTTTTTACCGTGGTAACCGAACGCCGCCAACGCATTCTGACGGATGAGGCGGTACGACGGGCCTTGCGCGCCGCCATTATTCAGGTGAGACAAACTCGCCCATTCCGGATTGATGGCTGGGTACTGCTGCCTGATCATCTGCACACAATCTGGACATTGCCCGAAGGCGATGCTGATTACTCAACGCGCTGGCAACAAATAAAACGCCACGTGACACGTGCCGTTGGCCGCGATTATTTTCGGGCGGAATGGCAAACCGCTCGCCGTGCCGCAAAAGGCCACGGCACGATCTGGCAACATCGTTATTGGGAACACACGCTGGCGGATGAGAATGATCTGGCCCGGCATCTCGATTACCTGCATTTCAATCCGGTCAAACATGGCTTGGTGGCCACCGCAGCCGATTGGCCGTATTCGTCGTTTCATCGCCATGTGGTGGCGGGCCGATATCCTGTCGATTGGGCTGGCCTGATGTAGGGCGGGTTCGCCAACGGCGATACCCGCGCCACCACGATTTCGTACCAAACCGCATTTACATCAAACCGCACACGCGGGTATGGCCTTGCGGCCAACCTGTAATGACCCAGCCCTTTCTGCACAGGTCAGGCTGCTAATTGATACGCCATTGCAGGCGTCTTCATCCCCAAAGCTTGGTGTGGGCGCCGGTGGTTGTAGAACCCAATCCAGTCTGCAATCACCCGGCTAGCGTGCGCCAGGCTTTCAAAGCGGTGTCGATGCGCGCACTGCTCTTTCAAGG